>NZ_JAFCUQ010000006.1:0-277147 GCF_049896625.1 Pseudomonas sp. TWP3-1 | reverse complement strand
CAGCAGTGAAACGATGCATCGCCGATGGTAGTGTGGGGTTTCCCCATGTGAGAGTAGGTCATCGTCAAGATTAAATTCCGAAACCCCAATTGCGAAAGCAGTTGGGGTTTTGTTTTGCCTGCGAAAAAGTGCTCGAATTCCATCCTCCCGCCGTCGCCACTCCAACCATTCAGGGAATTCTCTCTGTAGGACTGCCGGGTTTTTGGTATGGTGCAGCTCGTTTTTTAACGGACTGACGTCATGCCCAAGGATCGGCGTTCATTTTTCAAAGAGTTGCTGCAGAAATGCCTGAACCAATACCCATCAAGGATCACGAGAAAGAGACGCGGCTGGTCAACAAGCGGCTGATCGCTTGCGCTTTACTCGTCTTCGCGATCAGCTGTGCGCTGGTGGTGCGTCTTTACATCCTGCAAGTTGTGGAATTCGACTACCACTCAACCATCTCCGAGAACAATCGTGTTCATGTCCTGCCGATTCCCCCGACACGTGGCCTGATCTACGATCGCAACGGCGTGCTGCTCGCGGATAACCGCCCAAGCTACAACCTGACCATCACCCGCGAGCGCGCCGACAACGTCAATCAAGAACTGGACGAAGTCATCAGCCTGTTGCACCTCCCGAGTGAAGATCGCTCGGTGTTCGACAAGGCCATGAAGCAATCGCGCCATCCGTTCACGCCGGTGACGTTGTTCTATGAACTTACCGAAGAGCAGATCGCTGTGTTGGCGGTCAACGAGTTTCGTCTGCCAGGTTTGGACGTCGAGCCGCAGTTCGTTCGTAACTACCCACTGGGTGCGCACTTCGCGCATTCCATCGGCTACGTCGGCCGCATCAACGAAAAAGAATCCAAGATCCTCGACTCCGTTGAATACCGCGGCACCCAGTCCATCGGCAAAACCGGTATCGAAAGATTCTACGAGCCTCAGTTGCACGGCCACGTCGGTTACGAAGAAGTAGAAACCAACGCGCAGGGCCGCGTACTCAGAGTGCTCAAACACACCGACCCGATACCCGGCAAAAACATCGTCCTGAGCCTTGACGTCAAATTGCAGCAAGCCGCTGAAGCTGCGTTGGGTGATCGTCGTGGATCGGTAGTCGCGCTGGATCCTTCGACCGGCGAAGTGCTGGCCATGGTCAGCAATCCAAGCTTTGATCCGAACCTTTTTGTCACCGGCATCAGTTCGAAGGAATATTCGGCACTACGCGATTCCATCGACCGTCCGCTGTTCAATCGCGTGCTGCGCGGCCTTTACGCGCCGGGTTCGACCATCAAGCCAGAGGTCGCGATTGCCGGACTTGATTCTGGTGTTGTCACCCCGCAGACCCGCGTCTTCGATCCAGGCTATTACCAACTACCGGATTTCGATCACAAGTACCGCAACTGGAACCACAGCGGCGACGGTTGGGTGGATATGGACGCAGCGATCATGCGCTCCAACGACACCTACTTCTACGACTTGGCGCACAAGCTCGGCATTGACCGTCTGCATGACTACATGGCGATGTTCGGTCTAGGTGAAAAGGTCTCGCTGGATATGTTCGAAGAGTCTTCCGGTCTGATGCCGTCCCAGGCCTGGAAACGCGCAACCCGTCGCCAAGCCTGGTTCCCCGGTGAGACGGTGATTCTCGGCATCGGTCAGGGCTACATGCAAGTCACACCGCTACAACTGGCCCAGGCCACCGCTCTGATCGCCAACAAAGGCGTGTGGAACCGTCCACATCTGGCGAAAACCGTCGACGGCGTAGCGCCAGTGGACGAACACCCGATGCCGAACATCCTGCTCAAGGACCCGCGCGACTGGGAGCAGGTCAACCACGGTATGCAGATGGTCATGCACGACGCCCGCGGCATTGCACGAGCGGCAGCGGCCGGCGCGCAATATCGCATCGCTGGCAAGAGCGGTACCGCGCAAGTGGTGGCGATCAAGCAGGGTGAGCGTTACAACCGTGCGAAAACCCTCGAACGTCACCGCGACAACGCCTTGTTCGTTGGGTTTGCCCCGGCCGAGCATCCGAAGATCGCAATATCAGTGATGATCGAAAACGGCGAGGCGGGTGGTCGTGTTGCCGGCCCCGTCGTGCGAAAGATCATGGACGCCTGGCTGCTCGACCAGGATGGTCACCTCAAGCCGCAATATGCAGCCCCTGCCAAAGCACCCGGTGATCCTCACGTTTAGCTCTGAACGTCATGCAGAGTGAGGCACGCCTGAGGCAGGCCCTCGAGCAGTAGCGATGATCAGGCGCCGGGTACCGGGCAGCTCATGTCACCCTCTTCGCACTTCAAATACTGCTTGAGAGCCTCGGTTCTGACCTTGGTTATCCCGGTGATGCAGTTATTGAGGATCAGCGGGTAAACACTCCCACCTTCAACTCCCGATGCGGAAAACTTGCATTCGGCATCCCGAAATCCAATCCACGCCTTCTGTGCGCTTACCAGCAGCTTTTTGCTGTCTGGATTGTCCTTCAATCGCGCGATGATCTGCTGATACACCGTGTTCAGTTCCTTGTCCGCCGCTTTGTTTTCCTGCGATGCACACTGATTCATGGTCGCCTGATCACTGGCATGGGCGCAGTCGAAGGCTGCATGGGCGAGGGGGGTCAAGAATAATGGTGTCAAAATCAGCAGCAGGCGTGGGGACATGGAACATCTCTCTGTCAAAGTCTGGAAAGGCATGCATGGCAGGCTCAGCAGCGCCAAGCACAAGCTGGTATTTCGCTAGAGCTGCATGCTCAACTCCGGGGGGATCGTTGGAGTAATCACTGAGTCTACACAAGTCCCGGATTCTGCTTGCTTAACAATGTCCGCGCAGTCTCGATGCGTCGAACAGCTGTTCCGCGATCGCCGCGATGTCTTCACCCTCATGCAATTGTGCCAACCAGTTGGACGGTATTGCGCGGACTCCATAATAAGCCCCCGCCAATTGACCAACGATAGCAGCGGTGGTGTCGGCGTCATCCCCCAGATTGGCCGCTTGCAGGACTGCCTCAGCGAAGCTCTCTGTGTGCTGGAAACACCACAGAGCTGCTTCCAGAGAGTCCACGCTGTAGCCGCTGCCGCGTATTTCACTCAGGTTTTTTTCCAGGTAATCACCATGTGCAATCGCGGCAACTTTTGGTTGGCTGAAGACTGTGTGCGGCAGGCTGCGCAGGTCGGCCTTTGAAGCCCCTTGCAGTGCCTTGCCGATCAGTTCTGCAAACAATTCGCAGCACTCGATAGCCTCGGGCGCGCCGTGCGTGGTTCGCGAACTCTCAGCCGCGAACTGTTTGATTTGCAGCATATCGGGAAAGTAAAACAGAACGACCGGTACCAGACGCATCAGTGAACCATTACCGGCGGTGTCGGGATCGGTGGAGCCAGCGAAAGGCTCTCCCGTATTTTGATAGCGGGCCAGCGCCCGGCTCACTGTCATACCGATGTCGAAGCATTCGCCGGTCGAACTCAGATAACCCCACTGCCACCAATTGAGATAACGCCCCATCTGATCAGATGCGTCGAACGCGTTTTTATTCAACAGACTTTCTGCGAGGCATAACGCCATCGAGGTGTCATCGGTCCATTGACCCGGCTTCAGGCGGAAGGGCCCACCACCGACCATGTCGGTCAGCGGCTGGAACGAACCGCGCGGCTGGAATTCGACAGTGGTTCCCACTGCGTCGCCGCAAGCCAGCCCGAGCAGGGCGCCACGGTAGCGTTCGAGAAGGGAAGGCTGCATGGTTACATCCTTGTGTTGTGCAAAATCGCTAGAAACGGTAGCAGGTTCGACGCTAAGAATTGCTCACAATCTGCAAAACAGGCGCCAGTTAATGCCGCCAGATGTTTCCTTGAAGCGAGCCTGTTGCACTGGATTGATACAACTTCAGGTTGGACATGTGGTCATACAAGCCTACTGTTCAGAACAGGAGGTGACGTATGAAACCAGTACCGAATAGCTTTGAACGGAAAATCACGCTCAAGTCGCCGCGTTCGCATGTATGGCGCGCGCTGGTGGATGCCGAGGCGTTTGGGCAGTGGTTTGGCGTTGCGCTGGAAGATCGGCGGTTTATTGCGGGGGAGTGGACACAGGGGCAGGTCACGTATCCCGGTTATGAGCATGTGCTGTGGAATGTGCTGGTCGAGCGAGTCGAGCCGCAGCAGTTGTTTTCCTTTCGCTGGCATCCGTATGCGGTGAATCCGAAGATCGACTATTCGCAGGAGCCGACCACCCTGGTCAAGTTCGAACTTGAAGACTACGAGGAAGGCACGCTGCTCAAGGTCTCCGAGTCGGGTTTCGCGCATATTCCCGACATTCGTCAGAAAGAGGCGTACTACATGGATAGCCGTGGCTGGGAAGAGCAATTGAGTCGACTTGAGCATTTCCTGACCGAGAGTGCCCGCGAACGTGAAGGTGGCTGAACTCGATGTGTTTGATGTGTGGCTGAGGCGCTGGGCATTGGTGCCGGACGGCGCGCCGATAATCACACCAGGTAGTCGTCTGTTACCGGTGCGTCAGGGCAATACGCCCGCCATGCTCAAATTGGCAGTGGATGCCGAGGAGAAATACGGCAATCTGCTGATGACCTGGTGGGCAGGCGACGGCACCGCTCGGGTGCTCGCTCATTTTGCGGATGCTTTGCTGCTGGAGCGCGCCACGGGCAAGCGCTCGCTAATGCATATGGCGCTCAACGATCACGATGATGAAGCCACCAGGATCATGTGTATGGCTCTGGCGCGGTTACATGCGCCGCGCCCGACGCCACCCCCGCAACTGGTCGAGCTGGAGACGTGGTTTGCCTCGCTGACCTCCGCTGCGGCTCAACACGGCGGGCTTTACGCCCGCAGCCTGCAAACTGCGGAAGCCTTGCTCGCCAATCCTCAGGACGTTGTCGTGCTGCACGGCGACATGCACCACGACAACGTTCTCGATTTCGGTCCGCGCGGCTGGTTGGCCATCGACCCTAAACGCGTCCGGGGTGAGCGCGGTTATGACTACGCCAACCTGATCTGCAACCCGGAGCTGCCGACCGCCACCGATCCCGAGCGTTTCCTGCGACAAATAAAAGTCATCGTCGAGGCAGCCGCGCTGGATCGTGAAAGGTTGCTGCAATGGGTGCTGGCATTCGCCGGATTATCCGCTGCGTGGTTTCTGGAGGATGATGATCAAAAAGCGGCTGCCGGACAGCTGCAGGTCGCAAAACTCGCGGCTTCGGCGCTTGAGGCCTGACATCCCTAGGGGTTTACGGAAGGAGCGCTATAGCGAATGTCTTACACGCGATGGTAGCTTTGACGACTATTGCCGATTGGATCCAGCGCGTAATCTAGCTACATCAACTGAAGCACAGGGAGTGTTTCAGGATCATGGATGATCGACCATTAGCAAGGATCGCTGCCGACAGGGAGTCGATAATGGTCTTGGGAAAACCCGCTTCGGCGGGTTTTTTTTCGTCTGTCGAAAAGCGTCCGTCCCAAACAACAAACACCGCCAATTGGCGGTGTTTGCGTATCTGGTTGTTTTATGAAGCGATCAATTGGCGCAACACGTAATGCAAAATCCCGCCAGCCTTGAAGTATTCCACCTCATTCAACGTATCAATCCGGCACAACACCTCGACTTTTTCCTGGCGCCCATCTTCGCGGGTGATCACCAGCGGCAGATTCATCCGGGGCGTCAGCTCGACACCTGTCAGCCCCTGAATCTCGAAGGTCTCCTTGCCCGTGAGGTTAAGGCTCTTGCGGTTCTGATCCAGTTTGAACTGCAGCGGCAACACACCCATGCCCACCAGGTTGGAACGATGGATGCGCTCAAAGCTTTCAGCAATCACCGCTTTCACGCCAAGCAGATTGGTGCCTTTAGCCGCCCAGTCACGACTGGAGCCAGTGCCGTATTCCTGGCCGGCAACCACCACCAGCGGCGTGCCCGAGGCTTGATAACGCATCGCTGCGTCGTAAATCGGCAGTTTCTCCCCGGTCGGAATATAGATCGTGTTGCCACCTTCTTCGCCGCCGAGCATCTCGTTACGGATGCGGATATTGGCAAAGGTGCCACGCATCATCACCTCATGATTTCCTCGACGTGAGCCGTAAGAGTTGAAGTCGCGCGGTTCCACACCTTTCTCGCGCAGGTAACGCCCGGCCGGACTGTCAGCCTTGATGTTACCGGCAGGAGAAATGTGGTCGGTGGTCACCGAGTCGCCGAGCAGCGCCAGTACGCGTGCACCTTGCACATCCTTGATCACCGGCAACGGTCCGCCAATGTCATCGAAAAAAGGTGGGTGCTGGATGTACGTCGAATCGTCCTGCCACACATAGGTCGCCGCTTGCGGCACTTCGATGGCTTGCCACTGTTCGTCGCCGGCAAACACTTCGGCATATTCCTTGTGGAACATCGCGGTGCTGACCTGGCTGACCGCATCGGCGATCTCTTTACTGCTCGGCCAGATATCGCGCAGATACACCGGATTGCCCTGTTGATCATTGCCCAGCGGTTCGCTGCTGATATCAGTGCGCACGCTGCCGGCCAGGGCGTAAGCGACTACCAAGGGTGGTGAGGCCAGCCAGTTGGTTTTCACCAGTGGATGCACTCGACCTTCAAAGTTGCGATTACCGGACAGCACCGAAGCCACGGCGAGGTCGGCTTTCTGGATAGCTTTCTCGATCGGCTCCGGCAGCGGCCCGGAATTGCCGATGCAGGTGGTGCAGCCGTAACCGACCAGAGAGAACCCCAACTGATCGAGATACTGCGTCAGCCCGGCTGCCTTGTAGTAATCGGTCACCACTTTCGAACCCGGCGCCAGCGAAGTCTTGACCCACGGTTTGCGCGTCAGGCCTTTCTCCACGGCTTTTTTCGCCAGCAGACCGGCGGCCATCATCACGCTCGGGTTCGAGGTGTTGGTGCAGGAAGTGATCGCGGCGATCACCACCGCGCCGTTTTTCAGGCGATAGGTGCGCCCTTCAGACTCGTAATCAGTTTCGCCGACCAGATCGGCATTACCCACCGCGACACCGCCGCCGCCTTCGCTTTCCAGGCGTCCTTCTTCTTTGCTGGTCGGTTTGAATTGCAGGTCGAGAAAGTCGCTGAAGGCTTGTGCGACATTCGGCAGCGAAACCCGGTCCTGCGGACGTTTCGGCCCGGCGAGGCTGGCCTCGACGCTGCCCATGTCCAGTGCCAGGCTGTCGGTGAACACCGGCTCTTGACCCGGTAGACGCCACAGCCCCTGCGCCTTGGTGTAAGCCTCAACCAGTTTCACCACTTCAGCCGGCCGGCCGGACAGGCGCAGGTATTCCAGGGTGACGTCGTCGACCGGGAAGAAACCGCAGGTGGCGCCATATTCCGGGGCCATGTTGGCGATGGTCGCGCGATCCGCCAGCGGCAGGTCGGCCAGACCGTCGCCATAAAACTCGACGAATTTTCCGACCACGCCTTTCTTGCGCAGCATCTGGGTGACGGTCAGCACCAGATCGGTGGCGGTGATGCCTTCCTTGAGCTTGCCGGTGAGTTTGAAACCAATCACCTCCGGAATCAGCATCGACACCGGTTGCCCGAGCATCGCCGCTTCCGCTTCGATCCCGCCCACACCCCAGCCGAGCACGCCGAGGCCGTTGATCATGGTGGTGTGCGAGTCGGTGCCGACCAACGTATCGGGGAACGCATAGGTGCGGCCGTCTTCTTCTTTGGTCCAGACGGTGCGCCCGAGGTATTCAAGGTTGACCTGATGGCAGATCCCGGTGCCCGGCGGCACGACGCTGAAGTTGTCAAAAGCGCTCTGTCCCCAGCGCAGGAAGGCGTAGCGCTCGCCGTTGCGCTGCATCTCGATGTCGACGTTCTGCTCGAACGCACTGGGACTGGCGAACTTGTCGACCATCACCGAGTGGTCGATCACCAGATCCACCGGCGACAACGGATTGATTCGTTGTGGATCGCCACCAGCCTTGGCCATGGCGGCGCGCATTGCGGCCAGATCAACCACGGCAGGAACGCCGGTAAAATCTTGCATCAATACGCGAGCAGGGCGGTACTGGATTTCGCGGTCGGAGCGGCGCTCCTTGAGCCACGCGGCAATCGCCTTGAGGTCGGCGCCGGTGACGGTTTTTTCGTCCTCCCAGCGCAGCAGGTTTTCCAGCAGAACTTTCAGCGACATCGGCAGTTTGTCGAGGTGGCCCAGGCTTTTGGCGGCCTCCGCTAGGCTGAAGTAGTGGTAGGTCTTGGCATCGATTTGCAGGGTTTTAAGGGTTTTCAGGCTATCGAGGGACGGCATTGAAATGACTCCTTTCGAATCCGCACGGCTACGGATTGAGGGCTCGGACTGAGGCTTAAACCTAGTCCCGTTTGGCGCTTAAGGCTAATTACTGGACTCTATGGGCAAGTCCAAGGTTCCGACATCGGCTATCATGCGCCGGTTTTCGTGACAGGCTTTGCTTCAACGCAAGTCTGGGCATCGCGCAGGGGCCGAATGTCCGCCCTCTGCCCAGGAGTAAGAATGAACACCCTATTCATGCATTGCCGGCCAGGTTTCGAAGGCGAAGTCTGTTCGGAAATTTCCGATCTCGCCGCACAGTTGAACGTGTCCGGCTACGCCAAGGCCAAAGCGGTCAGCGCTTGCGCCGAATTCGTCTGCACTGAAGCCGATGGCGCCGAGCGCCTGATGCGCGGCCAGCGTTTCGCCGAGCTGATCTTCCCGCGTCAATGGGCGCGCGGATTGTTCATCGATCTGCCGGAAACCGACCGCATCAGCGTGATCCTCGCGCAGATGGCCGATTTCCCGGTGTGCGGCAGCCTGTGGCTGGAAGTCGTCGATACCAACGATGGCAAAGAACTGTCGAACTTCTGCAAGAAATTCGAAGGCCCGCTGCGCAAGGCCCTGACCGGCGCCGGCAAACTGGTGGACGACGCCAGCAAGCCGCGTCTGCTGCTGACCTTCAAGAGTGGCCGCGAAGTGTTTCTCGGTCTGGCCGAGCCGGGCAATTCGGCGATGTGGCCGATGGGCATTCCGCGCCTGAAGTTTCCGCGCGAGGCGCCAAGCCGCTCAACCTTGAAGCTGGAAGAGGCGTGGCACCATTTCATCCCGCGCGATCAGTGGGATGAGCGTCTGCACAGCGACATGACCGGCGTTGACCTTGGTGCCGCGCCGGGCGGCTGGACCTGGCAACTGGTCAACCGTGGCATGTTGGTGACTGCCATCGACAACGGCCCGATGGCTGAAAGCCTGATGGACACCGGTCTGGTGCAGCACTTGATGGCCGACGGTTTCACCTTCAAACCGCGTCAACCGGTGGACTGGATGGTCTGCGACATCGTCGAGAAACCTGCACGCAACGCGGCGATGCTCGAAGAGTGGATCGGCGAGGGCCATTGCCGTGAAGCGGTGGTCAATCTCAAGCTGCCGATGAAACAGCGTTATGCCGAAGTGAAGCGTCTGCTCGAACGCATCGCCGATGGTTTCAAGGCGCGCGGGATCAAGGTCGATATCGGCTGCAAGCAGCTGTATCACGACCGCGAGGAAGTGACCTGCCATCTACGTCGGCATGACATGAAGAAACCGAAAACCCGCTGAGGGTGCGACAGGTGACCAAACACCCGGCAATGCGCGACAATGCCGGCCAGTTTCAGGAGTGAATCATGAGTGAAATGCTTGATACGCCGGTCGATGGCACCCTCGACGCCACCGGGCTCAACTGCCCGGAGCCGGTGATGATGCTGCACCAGCACATCCGTGACCTGGTGCCTGGTGGGCTGCTCAAGGTGATCGCCACCGATCCCTCGACCCGCCGCGACATTCCCAAGTTCTGCGTGTTTCTCGACCACGAACTGGTCGGCCAGCACGAAGATGCCGGCACCTATCTGTACTGGATTCGCAAGAAGTCCGGTTGATCGCAAGGCAAAAAAAAGACCTGCATCTGCAGGTCTTTTTTTATGCCCGATCAGCCCGGCGAACGGCTGACTCGAATGCGCTTGCGAGCGCTGCGGGCGAGGCGGATCGACAGCATCACCGCCGCGCAACTCAGCCCAACGATCAAGCCTTGCCACAAACCGCTCGGGCCGCGTGGCTCGCCGAGCCAGTCGGTGAGGCCGAGGGCGTAACCCACCGGCAGCCCGATGCCCCAATAAGCGAACAGGGTCAGGATCATCGTCACGCGGGTGTCCTGATAACCACGCAGGGCGCCAGCGGCGGTGACCTGAATCGCATCGGAAAACTGGAACAGCGCCGAGTACACGATCAGCATCGCGGCGATGTGAATGACCGTCGGATCGGCGGTGTAGATCGCAGCGATGGGCTCGCGCATCAGCAGCATCATGCTCGCCGACAGGCAGGCGTAAGCCAGCGCGGTGCCCATGCCGACACCTGCGGCAAACCGCGCTTCACGCGGCTCTTCACGGCCCAAAGCCTGGCCGACGCGTACGGTGACCGCCATGCCCAGCGAATACGGAATCATGAACACCAGCGAACTGACATTCAGTGCGATCTGGTGCCCGGCAACCACGGTTGCACCGAGGCTGCCGATTAGCAGCGCGATCACCGCGAAGATGCTCGACTCGGCAAACACCGCGATGCCGATCGGCAGACCAATCGCCAGCAGGCGCTTGATCACCGCCCATTGCGGCCAGTCGAAACGGCTGAACAGCTCACTGGATTTGTAGGCCGGCGCCCAGCGCTCATAACCGGCCAGACCCAAGGTCATCACCCACATCACAATCGCCGTGGCCCAGCCGCAACCGACGCCGCCCATGGCCGGCACGCCGAAGTGGCCATAAATGAACACGTAGTTCAGCGGAATATTCAGCGCCAGACCGCACAGGCCCAACACCATCGCCGGACGGGTGCGACCGAGGCCATCACTGAAGCAGCGCAGCACATGGTAGAAAGCCACCGCAGGCAAACCGCTAGCGATGCCATGCAGATATTGCATGCACGGGCCGATCAGCTCGGGATCGACCTTCATCAAATGCAGGATCGGTTCGGCGCAAATCAGCATCGCGGTGGCGATCAGGCCGACCACCAGCGCAAGCCATAACGCCTGGCGCACAATCGGGCCGATCTCGCCGTGGGTGCCGGCGCCAAAACGCTGGGCGACTTTCGGCGTGGTGGCCAGCAGGGTGCCGGTCATCAGCAGAAACACCGGCACCCAGATCGAGTTGCCCAGCGCGACTGCCGCCAGATCTTTGGGCCCGACGCGGCCGGCCATCACCGCATCGACGAAGCCCATGGCGGTGGTCGCCAGTTGCGCAATCATGATCGGCAGCGCGAGGGTCAGCAGCGTCTTCAGCTCGAGGCGAATTCGGGCGGGGCGATTCAGGGCAACGGCAGGTTGTTCAGTTACGGAATTCACAGGCAAAGCGTCCACTAGGGGTTGATACGCAAGGCGGGGCATTCTACGCCGCTGACGCCATGGTCAGGAAAAATCCTCTGTTGCGCATTTGTAATCGTATAGCCTGCTGGCTCATCAACGGATCTGCACCTAAACTGCCGATCCGCCCAAGGAGCCCCGCCATGCTGATTGTTGCCGACGAAAACATCCCGCTGCTCGATGCCTTTTTTGCCGGTTTCGGCGAGATCCGCCGCGTGCCGGGCCGCTCCATCGACCGCGCCACGGTTGCCGAGGCCGACGTGTTGCTGGTGCGTTCCGTGACTAACGTCAACCGCGCGCTGCTTGAGGGCAGCCAGGTGCGTTTTGTCGGCACCTGCACCATCGGCACGGATCATCTGGACCTCGACTACTTCAACGAGGCCGGCATTACCTGGTCCAGTGCGCCCGGCTGCAATGCGCGTGGCGTGGTCGATTATGTGCTTGGCAGTTTGCTGACGCTGGCCGAAATCGAAGGCGCCGATCTGAATCAGCGCACCTATGGCGTCGTGGGTGCCGGTGAAGTCGGCGGGCGATTGATCACGGTCCTGCAAGGCTTGGGCTGGAACGTAAAAGTCTGCGATCCGCCGCGTCAGGCCGCCGAGGGGGGCGACTATGTCAGCCTTGAGCAGATCATCGAGCAGTGCGACGTGATCAGTCTGCACACCCCGCTGACCCGCAGCGGTGAAGGCGCGACCTGGCACCTGTTTGATCAGCAGCGTTTGCAGCAACTCAAGTCCGGAACCTGGCTGATCAACGCAGCTCGCGGCCCGGTGGTGGATAACGCCGCACTGCGCAAAGTCTTGCTGGAGCGCGAAGACTTGCAAGCGGTGCTCGATGTCTGGGAAGCAGAACCGGAAGTCGATGTGGCGCTGGCCGATCTCTGTGTGTTGGCGACGCCGCACATTGCCGGTTATAGCCTCGACGGCAAACAGCGCGGGACAGCGCAGATCTATCAGGCGTACTGCGAATTCGTCGGCCAGCCAGCGAACATTCAATTGAGCGATTTGCTGCCGGCACCATGGTTGTCAGAAGTTTCCCTGCATGCCGATACCGATCCGGCCTGGGCGCTGGCGATGTTATGCCGTGGCGTGTACGACCCGCGCCGTGACGACGCGGATTTTCGCCGCAGTCTTGTAGGCAATGTCGGTGAACAGCGTGCGGCGTTCGATGTGCTGCGCAAGCAGTATCCGGCACGGCGCGAGATTGAAGGTCTGAAAGTGCGAATCGAAGGTGAGTCGTCAGCGTTGCGCCAGATCGTGGCGGCGCTGGGCGCGGTAGCGATCTAAAAACGCAGGCAGAAAAAACCCGGCCAAAAGGGGCCGGGTCAGGAAGACGTTGGCTATATCACTCTTGTTCGGCAGGCTTGACCAATCGCTTCTCCAGTTCGCTGCATGCTTGCTGGATCATGTCTTCAGTGATCGGTACTTCGCGCCCATGCTCATCGATAATCGAGCAACCCAGAGTCTGGCCGGGTTTGGTGCGGATCACTTCAATCTTGTCTTCGCTGCTGTGTTGCAAGGACATGGCCTGTCTCCTCATCAGGTTGTGCGCCTAGGTTAAAACCGTCAGGTGACCGGGCTGTGACAGCTCCCTGCGGTCGTTCCCAACGGCATCTCCACTCAAACAGAAATGACCGTTTGTCTCAACCGGGGCTTTAGACCAATAGCATCTAGGCCCTAGTCTTGACGGTCATAATTAACCTGACTCATTGTGATTTACAGAGTTCCACCCCATTTAGATGGTCTAGGCTGGCCTATTCCTCAACATGGATGTGAACCTGAATGATCTCGTTGCTTACTCCCCGACACCGTCGCGCCATCCGCCTGACGAGCCGTTTTCTCGCGCCATACCGGTGGCAAGCGCTGTGGGCGCTGCTCGCGCTGATTGTCACTGCTGCCATCACGTTGTCGATGGGGCAGGGCATCAAGCTGATGGTCGATCGCGGGTTCATGACCCAATCGCCGCATTTGCTCAACCAGTCCATCGGACTGTTCATGTTGATGGTGGTCGGTCTGGCGATCGGTACGTTCGCGCGATTTTATTGGGTGTCGTGGATTGGCGAACGCGTTGTGGCCGATATTCGTCGGCAAGTGTTCAATCATCTGGTTTATCTGCATCCCGGGTTTTATGAAGATAACCGCAGCTCGGAAATTCAATCGCGTCTGACTGCCGATACCACGCTGCTGCAATCGGTGATCGGTTCGTCGCTGTCGATGTTCCTGCGCAATCTGTTGATGGTCATCGGCGGGATCGTCCTGTTGTTCATTACCAACCCGAAACTCACCAGCATTGTGGTGATTGCGTTACCGCTGGTGGTCGCGCCGATTCTGATTTTCGGACGCCGTGTGCGCAACCTGTCGCGGCTGAGCCAGGATCGGGTGGCCGACATCGGCAGCTATGTTTCCGAAACCCTCAGTCAGATCAAAACCGTTCAGGCCTACAACCATCAGGTGCAGGATGAGCAGCGTTTTGCGACGACGGTCGAGCAGGCTTTCGACACTGCACGCAAACGCATTTATCAGCGCTCGTGGTTGATCACCATGGTCATCGTGCTGGTGCTCGGCGCTGTCGCTGTAATGCTTTGGGTCGGTGGCATGGACGTCATCGCCGGACGCATTTCTGGCGGTGAGCTGGCGGCGTTCGTGTTTTACAGCCTGATCGTCGGCAGCGCTTTCGGCACCTTGAGCGAAGTGATTGGTGAGCTGCAGCGCGCCGCGGGTGCGGCGGAGCGGATCGCCGAACTACTGCGTTCGGAGAACATCATTCAGCCGCCGGCCAGTGGTCTGGTGAAGTTGCCGGAGCGGGTCAGAGGCGAACTGGCATTGCATGACGTGCGTTTTTCCTACCCTTCGCGTCCAGAAAGATACGCCGTTGACGGCTTGAATCTGACGATCAATGCGGGCGAAACACTGGCGCTGGTCGGGCCGTCCGGTGCGGGCAAGTCCACGGTGTACGACTTGCTCCTGCGGTTCTATGATCCAAGTGAGGGGCGGATCCTCATCGACGGCGTGCCGCTGACCAGCCTTGATCCGCTGGATTTGCGCCGTTGCTTTGCACTGGTCTCACAGACCCCGGCGCTGTTCTTCGGCAGCGTCGAAGAAAACATTCGCTACGGCTGCCAAAACGCGACGCTGGAGCAAGTAGTGGAGGCGGCGAAGATCGCCCACGCCCACGACTTCATTGAACAAATGCCCAATGGCTACCAGACCCATCTGGGTGACGGCGGCCTCGGCCTGTCCGGCGGTCAACGCCAACGCCTGGCCATCGCTCGCGCATTGCTGGTGGACGCACCGATACTGCTGCTCGACGAAGCCACCAGCGCCCTCGACGCGCAGAGCGAACACCTGATTCAGGAAGCGCTGCCGAGCCTGATGCAAAACCGCACCACCCTGGTGATCGCGCATCGCCTGGCCACGGTGAAAAACGCCGACCGCATCGCGGTGATGGATCAAGGCAAGTTAGTGGCCATTGGTACGCACCAGGAACTGATCGCAAGCAATCCGCTGTATGCGCGGTTGGCGGCGTTGCAGTTCAGTGATGGGCCGCAAACCCACTGAATAAGGCTGCCGTGCTCAGTCGCTTCGGGCATTATGGCGGCCATTGTGCAACGCCTGGATAAGGACATGAGTCGCTACCAACCTCCATTGACCCTGACCCCCCGAATGCTCGCTTTGATCGCCGAAATCAGCGAGCAGATCGGTCAGCTTTCGGCTACGGACAGCAGTCGGCAGACACCGCAATTGCGGCGAGGCAATCGTATCCGCACGATTCAAGCGTCCTTGGCGATTGAAAACAACACGCTCAGTATCGAGCAGGTGACTGCAGTGCTGGCCGGGCAACGTGTGTTGGGTCTTCCCAAGGAAATTCAGGAAGTACGCAATGCCTTCGCGGCGTATGAGTGCATGCCTGACTGGAAGCCTGGCAGCCGCGTCGATTTGCTGAAAGCGCATGAGTTGCTCATGCGCGGCCTTATTGATGAGTGCGGGCACTTTCGCCGGGCGGGCGTGGGTATTTATCGTGGTGAGCGCCTGGTGCACATGGCTCCGCCGCCAAGCCGCATCGCGCATTTGATCGACGATTTGTTGGCTTGGCTCGATACGTCGGACTGGCACCCGCTGATCACGAGCTGTGTATTCCATTATGAGTTCGAATTCATCCACCCATTCGCTGATGGAAACGGTCGCATGGGCCGGATTTGGCAGACGTTGATCCTTAGCCAGTGGCGACCGGTGTTGGCGTACTTGCCTGTGGAAGCGGTGGTTCGCGAGCAACAGGATGAATATTACGCGGCGCTCTCTGCGGCTGATCAAATGGCAGAATCGACGCCGTTTGTGGAGTTCATGCTCAATGCATTGAACGTGGCCCTGCATGAAGCGATCAACAGTGAATCACTGATCGACCCAGTAACCGACCCAGTAACCGACCCAGTAGAGCGACTTCTGCGAGCGCTAGACGGGCGATCTCTGAGGATCAGTGATTTGATGGCTGCAATGGGTTTGACGCACAAAGCAACATTCCGGGCGAACTACCTCAAGCCTGCGTTGATTAGCGAGATGATTGAGATGACGGATCCTGAGACGCCTAGCAGTCCGGCCCAGAAGTACCGTCTGACCGAGAGCGGAAAGCGTCTGGTTTCGAGATGGAAGTGAGCTCACTGCACTGAAAACAAAAAATGCCCGCATCTCTCGATGCGGGCATTTTTTTGCGTAAGCAGTCAGCAAATCACTGCGTACTTACTGATCATCAAAATACCGCTCATGCCAATCCACCAGCGGCTGCGGCGAGTTGAGTTTCTGGCCGTAGATCACCGAGTACGACAGCACGTTCTGCACGTACTGGCGGGTTTCGTCGAACGGGATGCTTTCTACCCAGACATCGAAACTCAGATGATCGGCGCCGCGCAGCCACTGACGCACGCGGCCGGGGCCGGCGTTGTAGGCGGCGGAGGCGAGCACGCGGTTGCCGTTGAACTGGCTGTGCACCTGACTCAGGTAAGCGGCGCCGAGCTGGATGTTCTTGTCCGGGTCGAGCACTTGCTGTGGTGAGGCGAGCGGGATGCTGAACTTGCGCGCGGTTTCCTTGGCGGTGCCGGGCATCAGTTGCATCAGGCCGCTGGCGCCGACACCGGAGCGGGCATCGTCCATGAACGCGCTTTCCTGACGCGTGATAGCAAACACCCAGCTCGAATGCAGGCCACGCACCTTGGCTTCGCGTACCAGCGTCTCGCGGTGGGCCATCGGGAAGCGGATGTCCAGGTCGTCCCAGTACTGCGCCTGACTGATGGTGCGGATTGCCGGGAAATACCATTTCAGGTCGTAAGCCAGTTTGGCTTGGGCAACCATTTCATCGCGATTGAAATGGCGGCTGACGTGGTACCACTCGCGGCGGCCATCTACGATCTGCCCCCGTGCGTGAAACTCCAGCGCTCGGCGTACGCCCGGCGTGTTGCGAACTTTGTTGATCAGCGCCTGGCTGAGCACCAGCGGTTTGTTGTTCAACGAGTACGGCGATTGCGAGCGATCGGCGGCGAGGAATCCGTAGAAATCACGCTCGCGGGACAGGTTTTTGTACAGGGTCTGGGCTTCCGGGTTCTGCGGCTGCGCCAGTTCGAGGCTGCGCGCCTGCCAGTAGCGCCAGCGATTGGTGGTGGCCAGATCCTGTGGCAGACGGCGGGTCAACTGATAGGCATCGTCCCAACGCGCCAGACGCAACAGCAGACGCAGGCGCCATTCGGAAACGGTGTTGTCGCGCAGTTCCGGGTCGTACTTGGTCATCACGTCCAGCGCGCGACTGTCAAAACGCCGGGCCAGAGTCAGGCCCATTTCCCGGGCGATCGCGACTTTCTCATCGCGAGAGAAATGCATGCTGCTGGCGTAACCGTCGAGCAGGGCCATGGCCTTGTCCGGGTCCTGGCGCGCGAGACGGCGCAGGCCGAGGCTGACCACGTCGGACATCGGCTCATCGGCCGGGGTGAAGCGCGAAGGCTGGTTGAGCAGCTCAGGTTTCTGCGCTACATCCACCAGCAAGCGACCGCGCGGGGCTAGGGTGGTCAGACCGTTGACCAGACTGTTGGCCAGCGGATAGTTGCGATTCTGCGCAGCAAGTTTGGTGCGCTCCCAGCGTTTCTGTTCGGTCAGTTGACCTTCGGCGGCCCAGATGCCGAACAGTGCATCGCACGCGGCCGGCTGCGATTTGCCGGTCAGCCAAAGCTTGTCGGCATTGGCGTAGCCTTGAGTCTTTTGGTTGTGGCTGATCTGGTACTGCGCGTTCAGGCAGTCGAGTTCGGTGAAATTGAGTTTCGGGTCGTAATACTTGACGAAAGTCGCCCAGTCGCCGCGATCGGCCAGCCAGCGCAACCAGCGCAACTTCATCCAGTTGGCCTGAGGCAGGTCACCGTGTTCGGCGAGGAATTTCTCGATTTCCGCGTTGCTCGCGGTTTTCAGGCGAGCGGTCAGTTCGTCGTAGGCCAGATAGGGTTCGAGCGGGTAATCGGCCAAAGCCTGGCTGTAACGGAAATACGGGCCGGTATCGCCCTTGGCCAGAGCGCGTTTGGCTTCATCGTAATACTGACGCTGGGTGGACAGGTCCACCGCCTGGGCGGATTGAACGGCAGCGGCGGAAAGTAGCAAACAGGACAAAACACTGAAAAGGCGACTGCGCATGAGACATCCGGGCAGAGAAATCATGACAAGCACCGGCGATCAAACCGGCACTGAATTGTCTGTAGCTTAGCCTTTTGCCAGCAAGCGGCGAAAGCTTTGCCGGCCTTGTTGCACAAGATCGCAACAAATGTTGTGCAGAGTGCTTCAGCGGTGAAATTGCCGGCCTGTTCGGGTCTCGATTCAGGTAGAATGCGCCCCCGGTTTTTGGAGAAGCTCATGACCCTGCTCAAATTCAGCGATGTGTCCCTTGCATTCGGCGCGATGCCGTTGTTGGACAAGGTGTCCTGGCAGATCGCCCGTGGTGAGCGGGTGTGCATCATCGGCCGCAACGGCACTGGCAAGTCCAGCATGATGAAACTGGTCAAGGGCGACCAGAAGCCCGATGACGGCTCCGTTTGGCGTGCCCCCGGTCTGAAAATCGGCGAATTGCCGCAAGAATTGCCCGTGGCCGACGAGCGGACAGTATTCGACGTGGTGGCCGAGGGCCTCGACGGCGTTGGCGCGCTGCTCGCCGAATACCATCACCTGAGCCAGAACATCGTCACCGACGCGGATCTGGACAAGCTGATGCACGTTCAGCACGACCTCGAAGCCCGTGACGGCTGGCGCTTGCAGACCCTGGTCGACAGCACCCTGAGCCGCCTGCAACTGCCCGCTGACAAGACCCTCGCCGAGTTGTCCGGCGGCTGGCGTCGTCGCGTGCTGCTGGCGCAGGCGTTGGTGTCCGAGCCGGATCTGCTGTTGCTCGACGAACCAACCAACCACCTGGATATCGGTGCGATTGCCTGGCTTGAAGAAGCGCTGAAGGATTTCCAGGGCGCCGTGCTGTTCATCACGCACGACCGTTCCTTCCTGCAAAACCTTGCCACGCGCATCCTCGAACTGGATCGCGGCGGCCTGATCGACTGGAACGGCGACTACGCCAGTTTCCTCGTGCACAAAGAAGCCGAACTGGCTGCCGAAGCCACCGCCAACGCGCTGTTCGACAAGCGTCTGGCTCAGGAAGAAGTGTGGATCCGTCAGGGCATCAAGGCTCGTCGTACCCGTAACGAAGGCCGCGTGCGCGCCCTGAAAGCCCTACGCGTTGAGCGCAGTGAGCGTCGCGAGCGCACCGGCAAGGCCAACATTCAGCTGGACACCGCTGACAAGTCCGGCAAGCAGGTGATGGTGCTCGATAACGTGAGCTTCGCGCACCCGGGCGGCCCGTTCCTGATCAAGGATTTCTCCATGGTCCTGCAGCGCGGCGACCGTATCGGTCTGCTCGGCGCCAACGGTACCGGCAAGACCACGCTGCTGAAACTGATGCTCAGCGGCTTGCAGCCAACCAGCGGCAAAGTGGAAGAGGGCACGCGGATCGACGTCGCGTACTTCGACCAGTTGCGCCATCAGCTGGATTTGGAAAAAACCGTGATCGACAACGTTGCCGAAGGTCGCGACTTCATCGACATAGACGGCCAAAGCCGCCACGTGTTGAGCTACCTGGGCGACTTCCTGTTCAGCCCGCAACGTGCACGGACTCCGGTGAAAGCCCTGTCCGGTGGCGAGCGTGCGCGTCTGCTGCTGGCCAAGCTGTTCAGCAAACCGGCGAACCTGCTGGTGCTCGACGAACCAACCAACGACCTCGACGTGGAAACCCTCGAACTGCTTGAAGAAGTGCTGTTGACCTTCAACGGCACCGTGCTGATGGTCAGCCACGACCGGGCATTCCTCGACAACGTGGTGACCAGCACGCTGGTCTTCGAAGGTGAAGGCAAGGTTCGCGAGTACGTCGGTGGTTATCAGGACTGGCTGCGTCAGGGCGGTTCGCCGCGCCTGCTCGGCGTGACTGAAAGCAAATCCGGCAAGGCTGACTTGAACTCGGCCGTAGTCACCGCTGCGCCGGCTCCGGCCGCTGCTGCCGCGCCTGCTGCCAAGAAGAAGCTGAGCTACAAGCTGCAGCGCGAGCTGGAAGCGTTGCCGGGCGACATCGATGCCAAGGAGCAGCAGATTGCTGCAGTCGAAGCCGAGATGGCCGATGGCGGTTTCTACCAGCGTCCTGCGGCCGAGACCGCCAAGGTAATTGCTTCGCTGGAGCAGTTGCAGGCTGAGCTGGAAGTACTGGTCGAGCGTTGGGCCGAGCTGGATGCCTGATTGATCGCGCCATAAAAAAGCCCGGCCTCATTCGCGTGAGGCCGGGCTTTTTGCAAGCGCAGCTGAAATATCAGCGCTTGACCAGATGCACCGCCAGCACATCGCAAGGTGCGCCGTGCAGCACATCGTTGGCGGTCGAACCGAGCAGCAGTGCCAGGCCGTGACGACCATGGCTGCCGACCACGATCAGATCGCAGCTTTGCTCTTTGGCGAAGTGGTGGATCTCCTGACGCGGCTGGCCGTAGGTCAGGTGGCAATTGGCGCCCACAAGCTCAGGGTACTTTTGCTTCAAGCGCTCAAGCCGCTCCTTGGCCTGATCGAACTGCTGTTGTTGCAGTTGTGACAGATCCATTGGCACATCGCCGCCGAACGCCATGGCCATCGGCTCGACGATATGCACCAGCGACAGCTTGGCCGTGTTGCTCACCGACAGCTCGCGGGCGCGGTGGATCACAGGGTCGCACTCTTCAGTCAGGTCTACGGCGACCAAGATATGGTGGTAGGGCATGAGGTGCTCCTCGTGAGGGTTCAATATTGTTAAGTATGGCTGGTTTCAAGCGCATTGGTTCCAAAGTGACGCAATGCGCTCATTCGAAAAATCGGGAGTAGAGATATGACGGTCTGGTTAGTGGTGTCAATCCTGCTGGTGGTCTTGAGTCCGCTGGCATGGTTGCGCCCCTCGCGCGCGCAGAGCGGGCGGATCGCCCTGAGAGCGGAGGCGCGACGGATCGGGCTGACCATGCAACTGGCGAAGCAGGAGTGGCCGCACTGGCTCGCTCAGGAGCCGCCGAACCCGTGTGCGCAGTACATTCGGCCACGGCGCGGCAGTCGGCCGGCGTGCTGGAGCTACTGGCAGAAATCTCCGGGTTTGTGGGTCAATCAATGGCAGGAGCCATGTGAAGATCCGGCGTTGCTCAATCATTTCGAAAAATTGCCGGACAACGTGTTCAAGGTCGAAGCCGACAAGCAAATGATCGCCTTGTACTGGAGTGAGAAGGGCGAGGCGACGGTTTTGCAGAATATCGATGCCACTCTGAAAGCGCTGGCATGACTCGCGGACATTTCGCACTGCAACGGTGCGAAACGTCCGGCAGACGCGCAATAAAAAGCCCGACATGATTCATCGGGCGGGGTAGGCCAGGCAGGCCGGTAAATCTGTTGGGCGTTTTTCTTTGTAGTCCTGCCAGCGTAGCCTGTTAAACAAGCCCCGCCGCGAATTAGGGCGACATTTCTAACAATTGATCTTATGAATGGCTTTGCATGCGGCGAGGTGTCGCAGGGCTGCGTCCTACGGAAATGACTGCAAAGTCGCATTTCAACCCGTATTTCGGGCGATTGACAATTGTCGGAAATTCCGTGAAGGTGACGTACCCAAATCAAACGGGCGTATGAATTGAGCGTTTGTATTGCAGACCGCTCCTACAGAATCCCGACTATCGCGTTGGCGGGTGTGCCGGGTGGATTGGTGTCAGCAGCGACGAAACAACGTCCTGCCGAGCCATTCGCCTGCGTCCGACGTGTACTGTTCAGCTTCCATATCGTGGAGATCAGTTGATGATTTACGAAGGTAAAGCCATCACGGTTAAAGCTCTTGAAAGTGGCATCGTCGAATTGAAATTCGACCTCAAGGGTGAGTCCGTCAACAAGTTCAACCGTCTAACCCTGAACGAACTGCGTCAGGCCGTAGACACCATCAAGGCAGATGCTTCGATCAAGGGCGTGATCGTCAGCAGTGGCAAAGACGTATTCATCGTCGGCGCCGACATCACCGAATTTGTCGAGAACTTCAAGCTGCCGGATGCGGAGCTGGTTGCTGGCAATCTCGAAGCCAACAAGATCTTCAGCGATTTCGAAGACCTCAACGTTCCGACTGTCGCCGCGATCAACGGCATCGCCCTCGGTGGCGGTCTGGAAATGTGTCTGGCGGCGGACTACCGCGTCATGTCCACCAAGGCCAAGATCGGTCTGCCGGAAGTCAAACTGGGCATCTACCCGGGCTTCGGCGGTACCGTGCGTCTGCCGCGCCTGATCGGTGCCGACAACGCCATCGAGTGGATTGCCGCAGGCAAGGAAAACCGTCCTGAAGACGCGCTGAAAGTCGGCGCAGTCGATGCCGTAGTTGCTCCCGAGAAGCTGCAAGAAGCTGCCCTGGAGCTGATCAAGCGCGCCATTTCCGGCGAGTTCGACTACAAGGCCAAGCGCCAGCCGAAGCTGGAAAAGCTCAAGCTGAACGCAATCGAACAAATGATGGCTTTCGAAACCGCCAAAGGTTTCGTGGCCGGTCAGGCTGGCCCGAACTACCCGGCGCCAGTTGAAGCGATCAAGACCATCCAGAAAGCTGCGAACTTCGGTCGCGACAAAGCGCTGGACGTCGAAGCTGCCGGTTTCGTCAAACTGGCCAAGACCTCTGCCGCGCAGAGCTTGATCGGTCTGTTCCTGAACGATCAGGAACTGAAGAAAAAGGCCAAGGCCTACGACGAAATCGCCAAAGACGTGAAGCAGGCCGCCGTACTGGGCGCTGGCATCATGGGTGGCGGTATCGCTTATCAGTCGGCCTCCAAAGGCACGCCGATCCTGATGAAGGATATCAACGAGCACGGTATCGAGCAGGGTCTGGCTGAAGCCGCCAAACTGCTGGTTGGCCGCGTTGATAAAGGTCGCATGACTCCGGCGAAAATGGCTGAAGTGCTCAACGGCATTCGTCCGACCCTGTCTTACGGCGACTTCGGTCACGTCGACCTGGTGGTTGAGGCCGTGGTAGAGAACCCGAAGGTCAAGCAAGCGGTACTGGCTGAAGTTGAAGACAAGGTCAAAGAGGACACCATCCTCGCGTCCAACACGTCGACCATCTCCATCAGCTTGTTGGCCAAAGCCCTCAAGCGTCCGGAAAACTTCGTCGGCATGCACTTCTTCAACCCGGTGCACATGATGCCGCTGGTGGAAGTGATCCGTGGCGAGAAGTCCAGCGAGCTGGCTGTCGCCACTACCGTTGCCTACGCCAAAAAAATGGGCAAGAACCCGATCGTCGTCAACGATTGCCCAGGCTTCCTGGTCAACCGCGTACTGTTCCCGTACTTCGGTGGTTTCGCCAAATTGGTCAGCGCCGGTGTGGACTTCGTCCGTATCGACAAGGTCATGGAGAAATTCGGCTGGCCGATGGGCCCGGCATACCTGATGGACGTGGTCGGCATCGACACCGGTCACCACGGTCGTGACGTGATGGCTGAAGGCTTCCCGGATCGTATGAAGGATGACCGTCGTTCGGCCATCGACGTGCTGTACGAAGCCAAACGCCTCGGTCAGAAGAACGGCAAGGGCTTCTACGCCTACGAGACCGACAAGAAGGGCAAGCAGAAGAAAGTCGCTGACCCATCGGTTCTGGAAGTGCTCAAGCCGATCGTTTACGAGCAGCGCGAAGTTACCGACGAAGACATCATCAACTGGATGATGATCCCGCTGTGCCTGGAAACCGTGCGTTGCCTGGAAGACGGCATTGTCGAGACCGCCGCCGAAGCCGACATGGGTCTGGTCTACGGTATCGGTTTCCCTCCATTCCGTGGCGGTGCGCTGCGCTACATCGATTCCGTCGGTGTTGCCGAGTTCGTTGCCCTGGCTGACCAGTACGCTGATTTGGGCGCGCTGTACCACCCGACCGCGAAGCTGCGTGAAATGGCCAAAACCGGCCAACGGTTCTTCGGTTAAGCGTCCCAACTTTTGAGCGAGAGTGAAATTTTATGAGCTTGAATCCAAGAGACGTCGTGATTGTCGACTTCGGTCGTACTCCGATGGGCCGCTCCAAGGGCGGCATGCACCGCAACACCCGCGCCGAAGACATGTCGGCGCACCTGATCAGCAAATTGCTGGAACGCAACGTCAAGGTTGATCCTAACGAAGTCGAAGACGTGATCTGGGGCTGCGTCAACCAGACCCTGGAACAGGGCTGGAACATCGCGCGCATGGCGTCGCTGATGACCCAGATCCCGCACACTGCTGCCGGCCAGACCGTCAGCCGCCTGTGCGGCTCGTCGATGAGCGCTCTGCACACTGCTGCGCAAGCAATCATGACCGGTAACGGTGACGTGTTCGTGGTGGGTGGCGTCGAGCATATGGGCCACGTGAGCATGATGCACGGTGTCGATCCGAACCCGCACATGTCGCTGTACGCGGCGAAAGCCTCGGGCATGATGGGCCTGACCGCGGAAATGCTCGGCAAAATGCACGGCATCACTCGCGAGCAACAGGACGCTTTCGGCGTGCGCTCGCACCAGCTCGCTCACAAGGCGACCCTGGAAGGCAAGTTCCAAGACGAAATCATCCCGATGCAGGGCTACGACGAGAACGGTTTCCTGAAACTGTTCGACTACGACGAAACCATTCGTCCGGAAACCACCCTGGAAAGCCTGGCGGCGTTGAAGCCAGCCTTTAATCCAAAGGGCGGCACCGTGACTGCCGGTACTTCGTCGCAGATCACCGATGGTGCTTCGTGCATGATCGTGATGTCGGCGCAGCGTGCGCAGGATCTCGGCATTCAGCCATTGGCGGTAATTCGTTCGATGGCGGTGGCGGGTGTGGATCCGGCAATCATGGGCTATGGTCCGGTACCGGCTACCCAGAAAGCACTGAAGCGTGCGGGCCTTGGCATCAACGATATCGACTTCTTCGAGCTCAACGAAGCTTTCGCTGCACAGGCTCTGCCAGTGCTGAAAGATCTGAAAGTACTCGACAAGATGAACGAGAAGGTTAACCTGCACGGCGGCGCGATCGCCCTGGGTCACCCGTTCGGTTGCTCCGGTGCACGGATTTCCGGCACTTTGCTCAACGTGATGAAGCAGAATGGCGGCACCTTCGGGGTTGCTACCATGTGCATTGGTCTCGGCCAAGGCATCTCCACCGTCTTCGAACGCGTCTAAGCGTCTTGTCGATGGAAGCCGGGGCCAAGTGCCCCGGTTTTTGTTTTTGTGGATTTATTTTGTTTTTATTTTGAAAAAAATTGAGGGAGGGCCAAACCATGCCGATACAACCTGGGCTCTACCAGCATTACAAAGGTCCGCAGTACCGCGTTTTCAACGTCGCGCGGCATTCCGAGACTGAAGAAGAAGTAGTGTTTTACCAAGCCCTGTATGGCGATTACGGCTTTTGGGTGCGTCCCTTGAGCATGTTTCTGGAGTCCGTCGAGGTTGACGGCGAGCAGGTCCCACGCTTTGCTTTGGTGCAAGCCGAACCAAGCCTTTTTTCCAGGCCATAAGGCGAGTGCGCGCAATACCCTGCGCTTGACCTCACCTTGTAGCCACTATATATAGCGGTGCCGCGTCAGGCGCCAACCGCCTTTCACTTCTAGAATTCAGGAATTTTCTGATCCATGGGCAAATCGCTGGTCATTGTGGAATCCCCGGCTAAGGCCAAGACCATCAACAAGTATCTGGGCAACCAATACGTGGTGAAGTCGAGTATCGGCCATATCCGAGACCTGCCCACCAGCGGTTCGGCTAGCGCCAGCAAAGAGCCAGCCGCCAAGCGCGGCAAGGCTGCCGCAGGTGAAGCGCCGGTGCTCACGCCGAAAGAGAAGGCGCGCAAGCAGCTTGTCTCGCGCATGGGTGTCGATCCCGATCAGGGCTGGAAAGCCCAGTACGAGATCCTCCCGGGCAAGGAAAAGGTCATAGAAGAGCTGCGCCGGCTCGCCAAAGATGCTGACACCATCTATCTCGCAACCGACTTGGATCGCGAGGGGGAAGCCATTGCCTGGCACCTGCGCGAAGCCATCGGTGGTGATGACAGCCGCTACAAGCGCGTGGTGTTCAACGAAATCACCAAGAAGGCGATTCAGGAAGCCTTCTCCAAGCCAGGCGAACTGGACATTGACCGCGTCAATGCTCAGCAAGCGCGTCGTTTCCTCGACCGCGTTGTTGGCTACATGGTTTCGCCGCTGCTCTGGGCCAAGATCGCTCGTGGTCTGTCCGCCGGTCGCGTGCAATCGGTAGCCGTGAAGCTGGTGGTTGAGCGTGAGCGTGAAATTCGCGCGTTCAACCCGGAAGAGTACTGGGAAGTGCATGCCGATCTCGGCACCACCAAAGGCTCGACCGTACGTTTCGAAGTGGCACGTGAGAAGGGTGAAGCCTTCAAGCCGCTCAACGAAGCGCAGGCCATGGGCGCGCTGGAGAAGCTCAAGTCTTCCAGCTACAGCATCGTCAAGCGCGAAGACAAGCCGACCAGCAGCAAGCCGTCGGCACCTTTCATCACCTCGACTCTGCAACAGGCCGCGAGCAACCGCCTGGGCTTCGGCGTGAAGAAAACCATGATGATGGCTCAGCGTCTGTACGAAGCCGGCTACATCACTTATATGCGTACCGACTCGACCAATCTCTCGGCTGATGCCGTGACGATGGCGCGCGAATACATCGAAACCGAGTTCGGCAAGAATTACCTGCCGGAAGCGCCGAACGTCTACAGCAGCAAGGAAGGCGCACAAGAGGCTCACGAAGCAATTCGTCCATCCGACGCCAACACCACGCCAAGCAAGCTGGCTGGTATGGAGCGCGATGCTGAGCGCCTCTACGAGCTGATCTGGCGCCAATTTCTGGCTTGCCAGATGCTGCCGGCGCAATACCTGTCGACCACCGTCACTGTTGCTGCCAGCGAGTTCGAGCTGCGCGCCAAGGGCCGCATCCTGAAGTTCGACGGTTATACCCGTGTCATGCCGCAAATCGCCAAACCGGGCGATGATGACGTTCTGCCCGACATGGCGCAGGGCGATGTGATGAAGCTGATCAAGCTTGATCCGACCCAGCACTTCACCAAGCCGCCGGCGCGTTATTCGGAAGCCAGCCTGGTGAAAGAAATGGAAAAACGCGGCATCGGTCGTCCTTCGACCTACGCAGCGATCATTTCAACCATTCAGGATCGCGGCTACGTGACCCTGCACAACCGTCGTTTCTATTCGGAAAAGATGGGTGACATCGTCACCGAGCGTTTGTCGGAGAGCTTCTCCAACCTCATGGACTACGGCTTCACCGCTGGCATGGAAGAGAACCTCGATGACGTGGCTCAGGGTGAGCGCGACTGGAAGAATGTGCTGGACGAGTTTTACGGCGACTTCAAGAAGAAGCTCGAAGTAGCCGAAAATCCGGAATCCGGCATGCGTGCCAACCAGCCGGTAATGACCGATATTCCGTGCACCACTTGCGGTCGTCCGATGCAGATTCGTACCGCATCGACCGGCGTGTTCCTCGGTTGCTCGGGTTATAGCCTGCCGCCGAAAGAGCGCTGCAAGGCTACCGTCAATCTGGTGCCGGGCGATGAAATCGCTGCGGACGACGAGGGTGAGTCGGAATCGCTGGTACTGCGCGGCAAGCATCGCTGCCCGATCTGCAGCACGGCGATGGACGCTTACCTGCTCGATGAGAAGCGCAAGCTGCACATCTGCGGTAACAACCCGGACTGCGCTGGCTACGAAATCGAAGAAGGCAGCTACCGGATCAAAGGCTATGAAGGCCCGAGCCTGGAATGCGACAAGTGCGGTAGCGAGATGCAGCTCAAGACCGGCCGTTTCGGCAAGTTCTTCGGCTGCACTAACGCGACCTGCAAGAACACCCGCAAACTGCTGAAAAGCGGTGACGCAGCGCCGCCGAAGATGGATCCGGTGAAGATGCCTGAGCTGAAATGCGAAAAGGTCAACGACACCTATATCCTGCGCGACGGTGCTTCTGGTCTGTTCCTCGCTGCCAGTCAGTTCCCGAAAAACCGCGAGACGCGTGCTCCGCTGGTGCTCGAGATTCTGCCGCACAAGGACGAGATCGATCCGAAGTATCACTTCCTGTGTGACGCTCCGCAGAAGGATCCTGATGGTCTGCCAGCGGTAATCCGCTACAGCCGCAAGACCAAGGAGCAATACGTGCAGACCGAAGTCGACGGCAAGCCTACCGGCTGGAAGGCTTACTTCGATGGTGGCAAGTGGACCGTTGACGACAAACGTACCGCCGCGAAACCCGCGAAAGCCGCCAAGGAATGATCGGTTGATCTGATCATTGGCCGATCAAATCGGCCAGCGCTAAAAAAGCCGCATGACGACCCTCGGGTTTTCATGCGGCTTTTTGGTTTTGTGCTTGCGGTCGGATTGGCTGATCCCCGACACTGTCCGGCCTGTGTGAAGCAATTATTTCGTTGTGGAGGCTGCCGTCATGGCCCACGAGCTCTATACCCGCACCAACCAGAAAATCTACTTCGCCGGCCTGTCGCTCGAAGCCTTGGCCAGAGCCGAAGACGGGCGGGCGATGAATTCACCGGCGCTGATGCAGGCCGGGCGTGAATCGGCGCTGTTTCATCTTTATGGGGCGTTGCTGGGCCTGTGTCATGAAATCGCCGGGTTCTACCGGCTACCGCAGGCCAGTGCGCCGCGCGCCGAAGCGTTGTTGAACCGTGAAGTGCTGGAGTCGATCGCGATTCCGGAACTGGCCGAGATGATCGAGTTGGCGGGCAATCGGGAAACCTGGCTGGCGCAATTGCTGGCCGCCCACTCAGCGTTGTTTCAGCCGCCGCGCGCGCCACGCAAGCCCAAGGGTGATGTAACGCAGCCGTTGATTCAGGCGGTTAACCTGGATGAGGAAAACACGCCAGAAGAGTTGAGTCGCGAAGAACTGGAGAGCTGGCGGCAGAACCTCAAGGGTCTGGCTCTGCGTTTTCGTGAAGGCTTGAACGAGTGCTGAGGAGGCGTGGCCAGAGCCGACGAGATGCATGCTGCTGGTCAAGATCCTGAGCGAAGCCTGAACGATGTCTATATAATCGCTGCCTTTCGTGGAGAACAGACCTACATGCCAACGTCCTTTCTAGAAATTGTCGAATTACCAGACGGCCGAATCGAGCTGCGCAGAGCTGAGGACGAAGGTACTTTGGTGACTCTGGATTTCTCCGAGGATGCCAAGGCATTCCTGCAAGGTCAGCACGTGGAAATCGCCAAGGCGATGTTGAGCGTCGGCGTGCAGATGGCAGGTCGTATGGTTGAAGGCGAGTTTGACAAGGATGAGGGGACGCGGGTTCTTCACTGATTCCCGACCCAGTAGATCGGCTTCTCTGTCCCTTGAGAAGCCATGCGCTTCACACAGCGCGCTTTATTGCTGAATCAACCCAAACGAATATTCAAACTCTGAGCGTCCCCAGTACGGGCGGCGCTGATCAGTTGTTGCCGTGAGCCTGAGTTCAATGGGTTCAACCAGGTCACCACAGTGTGGCTGCGACCCAGACGCAATGCTTCACAAGCCAGTTGCTGGGCAGTCTGCGTGCCGCGCGGTTGCAGCAGCAGGATGCGCTCGCGATTCAATCCGGCTTCGCGCAGCCAGGTCTGGGTCAGACTGGCCGGTGGAGCGATCAGGGTGAGCCAGCGAGCGTCCTGATTGTCACTCAGTTCGCGCAATATCGGGGCTAGCAGGTTCAGGCAGTTCCCGGCAGCACCGCGCAGTGACAGCTCACTGAACACTTCGGGTTCGGCGATCCATGGACGCTCGACCACATCTTTCAGGATCGGCGCCATGGGTTGTGCCAGAAACACTTCGAACAACGGCAGTTGTGTTTGCTGAGGTGTGTGTGGGAACTGCATAAAGCCTCCTTTAGCGACGGATTACGCCGACACTCAAGCCTTCGATCACCAGTTCCTGATCTTTCAGGTTGACTTCGATAGGGGCGAACTCAGGGTTTTCGGCAATCAACCAGACCTTGCTGCCGTCACGCTTGAAGCGTTTGACCGTCACTTCATCGCCAATGCGGGCAACGACCACCTGGCCGTTACGCGCTTCGCGTGTGGTGTGAACAGCAATCAGGTCACCGTCGAAAATCCCGATATCCTTCATGCTCATACCATGAACGCGCAACAGGTAGTCGGCGCGCGGATGGAAGAAGGCCGGGTTGATGTTGCAGGATTCTTCGATGTGCTGTTGGGCGAGAATCGGCGCACCGGCGGCGACCCGGCCGATGATTGGCAAGGTCGAGTCGTCGGCCTTGGCTTCGAAGCCCGGAATGCGAATCCCGCGGGAGGCGCCGGGAGTCATCTCGATAGCGCCCTTGCGCGCCAACGCTTTCAAGTGTTCTTCGGCGGCGTTGGGCGATTTGAAGCCCAGTTCCTGAGCGATCTCCGCGCGGGTAGGCGGGTAGCCGTTGTCTTCAAGGCAACGTTTGATGAAGGCCAGAATTTCGGCTTGGCGTGGCGTCAGTTTAAGCATATTGATCGCTCTGTCTTTTTATACAGTGACTGGGATTATATACAGTGAAGCGGTCTTGGCAATGGCCGTTTTTTACCATGCCGCCGGACGGTCGATGACGGCGCAGATTCCAGTGTCGTCCTTATATGGTTAAATAACTGACCGACCATTCCCAAAACGAACACGCAGGGTTGACAAGGCATAGGCTGAAACGTATGTTTCAAACAAGTGTTTGTCAGGCGGAGTAGCCATGGCCCAGTCGGAAACCGTTGAACGCATTCTTGATGCTGCCGAGCAGTTGTTCGCGGAGAAAGGTTTCGCTGAAACCTCATTGCGTTTAATCACCAGCAAGGCCGGGGTCAACCTGGCGGCGGTGAACTATCATTTCGGCTCGAAGAAAGCGCTGATTCAGGCGGTTTTCTCTCGCTTCCTTGGACCGTTCTGCATCAGCCTCGACAAAGAGCTGGAGCGGCGTCAGGCCAAGCCTGAGAACAAACCGACGCTTGAAGAGCTGCTGGAAATCCTCGTCGAACAAGCCTTGGTGGTGCAGCCACGCAGCGGCAACGACTTGTCGATTTTCATGCGGTTGCTCGGTCTGGCATTCAGTCAGAGCCAAGGCCACTTGCGGCGTTATCTGGAAGACATGTACGGCAAGGTGTTCCGTCGCTACATGATGCTGGTCAATGAAGCCGCGCCGCGTATTCCACCGATCGAGCTGTTCTGGCGTGTGCACTTCATGCTCGGTGCCGCAGCGTTCAGCATGTCCGGCATTAAAGCGTTACGTGCGATTGCTGAAACAGACTTCGGCGTCAACACTTCCATCGAGCAGGTGATGCGCTTGATGGTGCCGTTCCTCGCCGCCGGCATGCGCGCCGAGACCGGCGTCACCGATACTGCCATGGCCAGCGCACAACTGCGTCCGCGCAGCAAAACCGCTCCGGTGCCTGCCAAGGTTTGAAACGTAAACGAGTGGGCGCGGCTGTGGACATCCGCTAAGCTAGCCGCCCATGCCAACTCTCGTTCTGAACCCGCTTACCATTGAAATCGCCGTCCTGCCGGGCCATGTGCCCGGCGGCGATTTTTTGTGGGGCGGGTTTTTTGTTATCAAGGAATTTTTATGACTGCTGGCCTGCAAGGCTCGTTGATGGTGGACGTCGCCGGTACCTGGCTGACGGCCGAAGATCGCCAATTGTTGCGCCAGCCCGAAGTGGGCGGCCTGATCATCTTTGCGCGCAACATCGAGCATCCGCGTCAGGTGCGCGAACTCAGCGCGTCGATCCGTGCGATTCGTCCTGACCTGCTGCTGGCGGTGGACCAAGAGGGCGGCCGCGTCCAGCGTCTGCGTCAGGGCTTCGTGCGTCTGCCGGCCATGCGCGCAATTGCCGACAACCCGAATGCTGAATACCTCGCCGAGCAGTGCGGCTGGATCATGGCCACCGAAGTGCTGGCCGTCGGACTCGACCTGAGCTTCGCCCCGGTGCTGGATCTGGATTACCAGCGCAGTGCCGTGGTCGGCACCCGCTCGTTTGAGGGCAACCCGGAGCGCGCCGCAACACTTGCTGGCGCATTCATCAAGGGTATGAACAGCGCGGGCATGGCTGCCACCGGCAAACATTTCCCCGGTCACGGTTGGGCCGAAGCCGATTCCCACGTAGCTATTCCTAACGACGAGCGCAGCCTCGACGAGATCCGCGCCAACGATCTGGTGCCATTCGCCAGGCTGAGCAAACAATTGGCCGCCGTGATGCCGGCCCACGTTATCTACCCGCAAGTCGACCCACAGCCTGCCGGTTTCTCCCGGCGCTGGTTGCAGGACATTTTGCGCGGCGAGTTGCAGTTCGACGGTGTGATCTTCAGCGATGACCTGTCGATGGCCGGCGCGCATGTGGTCGGCGATGCCGCCAGTCGTATCGAAGCGGCCCTCAGCGCCGGTTGCGACATGGGTCTGGTATGCAACGATCGCGCAGCGGCCGAACTGGCCCTGAGCGCGGCTCAACGCCTGAAAGTCACACCGTCTCCGCGCATTGCGCGGATGCGCGGCCAGGCTATCGCCAGCACCGAATACCGTCAGGATCCGCGTTGGCTGACCGCTGTCGGCGCGCTCAAAGACGCTCAACTGATTGATTAAGGATTTTTCGCTATGACGGTTTACGCAATCATCGGTGGCACCGGCCTGACCCAACTCGAAGGCTTGAGCATTCGTCAGTCGCTGGCAGTGGACACCCCCTACGGCGCGCCATCGGCCGAGGTGCAGATCGGCGAATACGCCGGCAAGGAAGTACTGTTCCTCGCCCGTCATGGCCATCCGCACCGCTTCCCGCCGCACAAGGTCAACTACCGCGCGAACCTTTGGGCGCTGAAGCAGGCCGGGGCCGAAGCGATCATTGCAGTCAACGCGGTCGGCGGGATTCACCCGGCGATGGGCACCGGACATTTCTGCGTCCCGCACCAGATCGTCGACTACACCAGCGGTCGCGAACACACCTATTTCGCTGATGATCTGGAGCACGTCACACACATCGACTTCAGCTTTCCTTACAGCGAGCCGTTGCGCCAGCAATTGATCGCCGCATTGGCTGCCGAGGGTTGCGAATACAGCGATCAAGGCGTGTACGCCTGCACCCAGGGTCCGCGTCTGGAAACGGTGGCCGAAATTGTGCGTCTGGAGCGTGACGGCTGCGACATCGTCGGCATGACCGGCATGCCGGAAGCGGCGCTGGCGCGTGAGTTGGAGCTGGATTACGCCTGTCTGTCACTGGTGGTCAACCCAGCGGCCGGCAAGACCACCGCGGTGATCACCATGGCCGAAATCGAGCAGGCACTGCATGACGGCATGGGCAAGGTGAAATCGACCTTGGCGCGCGTACTCAAGGGCTGAGTTTCAGCGGCTCGAAACGGACTTCATCATTCACCCGCGATCAATCGGCGTAGATTCCATGATGACAATCACTGAACACCTGGATGCGCAACCTTGGGCAAATATGTTCAGTAACCGCACTTTGGACAAGGCGCGTCTCTACGCCGACGAGCGACGGGTGGAGATTCGTCAGATCGATGAGCAGGTGATTTTCGCGACGTGCCTTGGCTCCGAGCGGCAGAGATACGATCAGATCATTGAACTCGTCAAAAGTCCGACCGGACGCTGGGAGCTCATGTGTTCATGCACCTGCCCGATGGAGTCCGATTGCAAGCACTGCGCCGCCACCATCTATCACCTGCAGGATCAGCCCGTAACGGCCACTGAAAGCATCCCGCAGGTTCATTTGAACCGTGAATTGGAACGCTGGCTCGCCGATATCCCTTCTGCAAACAAGTCTGACGCTGAGCCTGCGCAAGCAGCGGGCACGCGTCTGGTGTACCAGCTCAGGCCGACGTCCGTCGCGGGCAAGTGGGCGCTGGAAATTTACCGCGCCCAGCAGCTCAAGACCGGTGAATTGAAAGACATCAAGCAGATGTACTCGCTGTCGGACATGCTGATGCGCGAGCCTGGTTACCTGACGGAGCTGGATCTGCGGATTGCCCGACTGTTGGTCGCTGTCTATTCCCATCACGCCTATCACGGCGGCTACATGTTGCAGGGCAGCAGCGGTGCTGAACTGCTTGAAATGCTGGTGAAAACCGCGCGACTGTTCCTCGATCTCAAGCGTTCGCAGCCATTGAGATTCGGCGAGAAGAGAGCAGGGCAGTTCGCTTGGGCCGAACAATCCAACGGCAGCTTCCGCCCGCAGTGGAGCAGCGAAGAAGCGGCGGTGGAAACGGTATTTGCCCTTGAGCCGCTGTACTACCTGGATCGCGAGCGCCTGCAAGTCGGACAGTTAGTCACTGGACTTGATGAAAAACTCGCGTGTCACCTTTCGTTGGCGCCGGATATCCCGGCCCACCAGGCGATGCAGTTCAGTCATCGAATGAGCGCGACCACTCAAGTTATCCCGCCGCATGTTTTGACCGAACGGATCGTCGAGGGAGTCATGCCTCAGGCGCACCTGACACTCGCCAGCGGCAAGCGCTACGTGAACTGGAAATATGAGCCGGAGCATCGCGCAGCATTGGCCTTTTCCTATAACGGTCATCCCGCCGTGGACAGGAATCCGGAAGTGTTGGTCCTGTCGGGTAACGAAACCCAGCGCATCCAGCGTAATCCCGTCGCCGAGAAAGTCCTGCGCCAACTCATGCAGAAGCACGGCTTCAAGAAAGCCACGCGCAAGAGCAACCTGGATCGTCCTGGCGAAATGTTCACACTGCCCGACGATCCAGCGTGGCTCGCGTTCATGCAGGACGGCCTGGAAGTTTTGCGCGAGGCGAACTGGCAGGTCGAGATCGCCGACGGTTTCCAATTCAACGTGCAGCCAGTCGAGCACTGGTACGCAGAAGTCGAGGAGGAGGCCGGACACCAATGGTTTGATCTGCAATTGGGCATCGTCGTCAATGGTAAACGTCACAGTCTGTTGCCGATTCTGCTGCACCTGTTGCGCACGCAACCGAAATTGCTCGAGCCTTCCAGCCTGGCTGAGCGCGACGATGACGAACAACTGTTGATCGAACTGGGTTTCGGCCGCTGGGGTTCCACCGACACCACCAAAGTCGCCCTGCCTTACGGCCGGATCAAACCGCTGATGGCCACGCTCGGTGAGTTGTATCTGGGCAATCATCAGGGCGATGCATTGCGCCTGAGTGCTCCGGATGCTGCGCGTCTGAGCGTGTTGGAGGGTGTTGATCTGGTCTGGCAGGGCGGCGAGCGCCTGCGCAGTTTTGCCCAGAAACTGCGCGAATCGACCTACGCGCAAGTCGCTGCTCCAAAGGGCCTCCAGGCAACCTTGCGGCCTTATCAACTCGAGGGGTTGAACTGGATGCAGACCCTGCGCGAGTTGGGCGTCGGTGGCATTTTGGGCGATGACATGGGGCTGGGCAAAACCCTGCAAACCCTGGCGCATCTGCTCACTGAAAAGCACGCCGGACGGCTCGATCGTCCGGCCCTCGCTGTGATGCCCACCAGCCTGATCCCCAACTGGCTCGACGAGGCGCTGCGCTTCACTCCGCAGCTCAAAGTGCTTGCGCTGCATGGCGCGGCGCGGCAAAAAGATTTCGCCAGCCTGGCGCAATACGATCTGGTGTTGACCACCTACGCACTGCTGCCGCGGGATCTCGAGGTATTGCAGGCGCAGATGTGGAGTGTGCTGATTCTCGACGAAGCGCAGAACATCAAAAATCCGGTCAGCAAAGCGGCTCAGGCTGCCCGCGATTTACACGCGGACCAACGTCTGTGCCTGAGCGGCACACCGCTGGAAAACCACCTCGGCGAACTCTGGTCGCAGTTCCATTTTCTGCTGCCCGGCTGGCTCGGTGACAACAAAAGCTTCAATCGCGACTACCGCACGCCGATCGAGAAACATGGCAACGCCGAGCGCATGCACCATCTGACGGCGCGGATTAAACCCTTCCTGCTGCGGCGCAAGAAAGATCAGGTGGCAACCGAGCTGCCACCGAAAACCGAAATCGTGCATTGGGTTGATCTCAGCGACGGGCAGCGCGATGTTTATGAAACCGTGCGCGTGGCTATGGACAAAAAAGTCCGCGACGAAATCAGCCGCAACGGCGTTGGCCGCAGTCAGATCATCATTCTCGATGCGCTGCTCAAGCTGCGCCAAGTGTGTTGCGATCTGCGCTTGCTGAAAATGCCGCTCACGGCAAAAGCGCTGCGGGCCGGTAGCGGCAAACTGCTCAGCCTGATGGAAATGCTCGAAGAGTTGCTCAGCGAAGGGCGCAAGATTCTGCTGTTTTCGCAGTTCACATCGATGCTGGCGTTGATCGAGGAAGAGTTGCAACAGCGGGGGCTTGGCTACTCGTTACTGACCGGTGAAACCACGGATCGGCGCACGCCGGTCAAGGATTTCCAGAGCGGTAAGGTGCCGCTGTTCTTGATCAGCCTGAAGGCCGGCGGGACGGGTCTGAATCTCACTGCTGCGGACACCGTGATCCATTTCGATCCGTGGTGGAACCCGGCGGTGGAAAATCAGGCGACCGACCGTGCCTACCGGATCGGGCAGAACAAACCAGTGTTCGTCTACAAACTGATTGCTCGCGGCACGGTCGAGGAAAAGATCCAGGCATTGCAGCAAGAGAAAGCTGCATTGGCCGGCGCGGTCCTTGAGGGCGGGACCACTGGCGGCTGGAAGCTCGAGCAGAGCGACATCGAGGCCTTGTTCGCGCCGCTGCCTGTTTCAAAAGATTGATGGCCTGAGTCTGAGGCCATCATCTGATGGCCCCATCGCTGGCAAGCCAGCTCCCACAGGTATTGAGTTGAATCACGGTTTTGTGTACGACTGATAACTCTGTGGGAGCTGGCTTGCCAGCGATAGCTATCTAACAGACGACAAAAATCTCAGCGTTTTTCGAGTTTGTCCGGCAGCGGTGCAAAAAGCGCTTCAATATCGTCGTTCTGCAACTTCCAGTCACCGGCCTTGCGCCCATCCAGCACGCCTGCGGCCAAGTCAGATTTTTCCCGCTGCAAGTGCTGGATTTTCTCTTCCACGGTGCCGCGCGCGATCATCTTGTAGACGAATACCGGTTTCTCCTGACCGATGCGATACGCGCGGTCGGTTGCCTGATTCTCGGTTGCCGGGTTCCACCATGGATCGTAGTGAATCACCGTGTCGGCCTCGGTCAGGTTCAATCCGACGCCGCCAGCCTTCAGGCTGATCAGAAAAATCTGACGAGTGCCGCTCTGGAATTCCTTCACCGGCGTGCGCCGATCGCGGGTCTGACCGGTCAAAAGCGCGTAGGAAATTTTGCGCTTCTTCAGCTCGTCTTCGATCAGCGACAACATCGAAGTGAACTGCGAGAACAACAGAATCCGTCGACCTTCTTCAAACAATTCCTCAAGCATCTCCATCAAGCTGTCGAGCTTGCCCGAGGTGCTGCCACGCGCGGGCAGGGTGGCGCCGCTGACCAAACGCAAATCGCAGCACACCTGACGCAGTTTCAGCAGCGCTTCCAGAATGATGATCTGGCTACGCGCCACGCCTTTGCGGGTGATCTCGTCGCGGACTTTCTTGTCCATCGCCAGACGCATGGTTTCGTACACGTCGCGCTGCGCTTCGTTGAGATCGACCCAATGGATGATCTCGGTTTTCGGCGGCAGTTCGGTGGCGACCTGCTCTTTGGTGCGGCGCAGCAGGAACGGTTTGATCCGACCGTTCAGGTGCTGAAGTCTGACTTCACTGCCGCGCTTTTCAATCGGCACACGGTAATCGGCGTTGAAGCTTTTCACGTCGCCGAGCCAGCCGGGCAGTAAGAAGTGGAACAGCGACCACAGTTCACCCAAGTGGTTTTCCAGTGGCGTACCACTCAGGCACAGGCGCTGGCGCGCGTTGAGTTCGCGCGCAGCCTGCGCGGCTTTGCTGTTGGGATTTTTGATGTATTGCGCTTCATCCAGCACCAACACGTGCAGCGGTTGCTGCGCGAGACGTTCGACGTCCTTGGGCAGCAGCGCATAGGTGGTGAGGATCAAGTCGTATTCGGCCAGATGCTCAAAGTGCTTTTTACGCGTGGCACCGTACAGCGCGACAACCTTCAACTGCGGCGTGAAATGCGCCGCTTCGTCGAGCCAGTTGGGAATCAGGCTGGTCGGCATTACCACCATGCACGGCCGATCCAGGCGTCCGGCGATCTTCTCGCTGAGAATATGCGCCAGGGTCTGCAGGGTTTTGCCCAGCCCCATGTCGTCCGCAAGAATCCCACCGACTTCGAGCTGGCGCAGTGATTGCATCCAGCTCAAACCTTCAAGCTGATAAGGCCGCAGAACCGCGTTCAGGCCTTCCGGCGCCACCGCGCTGTAATCGCGGATGTCGCGCAAGCGCTGGGCGAAGCCGCGAATCTGCTCGCCGCCCTCCCACAGCAGTGGAATGCCCTCCAGCGAATTCAGGCGCGTCGCGTCAGCCTTGCTCAGGCGTAACGTGGTTTCGCCCGGTTGCTGCAAATAAAACTCGCCAAGAGTGGCCAGCACCGGTTTCAAACGACCGAGCGGCAGGGCTACTTGCAACGGCCCGTTCTCGATCGTTCGCTGCGGAATATTTACCAGAATCAGTTCGTCGTCACGCCGACGGGCGAGGCGTTCCGGGTTGAGGATTTCGGCGTGCGAGCGCATCAGGTTGAGTAGGATTGGCAGCAAGCTCAGGCGCTCACCGTTGACGATGATCCCCAGCTCCAGATCGAACCAGTCGCGCTCTGGCGCCTGCTCGACAGTGGCGTACCAATCGTCGACGACCGTCAGATCAAAGCCGAACTCCTCGTCGATCTGCAATTCCCAGCCCTGCGTGCGCAGCTTCTGCAGTTCATTCAGGGTGAAGGTCAGCCATGCGCTGTCATTGACCATCTCATAGAGTTCGCCGGCGCTTTCCGGCAGGGCTTTGCTCTGGCGGGTGGCGATGCGGAAACCGAGGATGCGCAGTTGCTCGCGGTAAGTCTGTTCGACGTCCGGGTGACGTTTGATTCGCAGGGTCTGGGCTTCCTGACGAATCAGGATGTCACTGTTTTTCTGCCCGCTGACGTATTCGTCCAAGTAGCTGAACGACAGCGCTGCGCGGTGCTGAATGTAGCGTTGCATCTTGCCATTGCGCGGTTCGAACGCGCTGAACTCGACGCTGGCCAGCCACAGGCGCGGCACCGGTTGCACGTTATCCACCAGCACTTGCGGCGGCGCTGTCGGGCTGCGGTTTTCCAGTACGGCCGAGAGTTTTTCCAGCAGCTCGGCGTCTTTCGCCGCGGCCGGGTATTCGAGGGTTTCCTGGACTTGCAGCAACACCGCTGCGCAGTGTTTGCAGTTGCTGTGCACCGGACAGGTGCAGGTGGCGTCGACCATCAGCAGCGTGCCTTTGGCCGACTCGCGCAGGCGAATCGTCTGCCGGTAGACGTTACCGCCAGAGCCTTCGCAACTGGCGGTAATGGTTGCGTCGCCAACCTGGACGATGCGTACGCGGTTTTCCAGGGCGTAGCGGCGACCACGCTCCAGGCTCTGTTCCTTGAATCGGCTGACCCAGGAGGGTGCCAACGGTTTGCTCAGGGGCGAGGACATGAGGACTTCGATCAGTCCGGAATGGCTTCAGGCGCTTCGCGAGGCGCTGGCGCCGTCAGGGAAGTGATCTTGATCAGCAGGCCGAGGTGGCCGTTATCCAGAAAATTGAGTTGACCGTTTTTGGTGTGGCTCTCTTGCTTGAGGCGTTCGCTGGCGGTGACCAGGCCATTGGCGTCAATCTGATTGACCCAGAAATCCGCGTTGACGTCGGTGAACCGGCCGAGCTTCATCTCCAGAGTGCCCTCGATCGGGAACTGTCCGAACTGCTCCGCACCTTCACTGACCGCAACTTTAACCGGCACTTCGCCAAGGTTTTGCTGCCAGGCTTTGTGCATCAGTACGCTGTACTCGCCGCTGGCCGTCAGCTTGCTTGCAACGTCACCCAGCGCTGGCGTGCGTTGGCTGTCATTGCCCAGGCGCTGGGCACCAGCGGCCCAGTCTTCCGGTGCGGCGCGGCTGACAATCGCCGGCACAGCGTTCTGACGGACCAGAATCATTTCGACTTGATACAAGTCATCGGCAAATGCCGACGGGGCGACCAGAGTCAGCAACAAAGTCAGTGAGCGAAACAGGCGCATGCGGCGTCCTTCAAGCAGTTTTCGGAATGAGGCGCTCGAACAGCGCCTCTACAGTATTAAAGCGCTCTTCCGGGCGCTCCATCGGCACCATGAATTTGAATACCGTGGCGCCCTCGAATTTGTAGCGTTTTGGCTGACCCTGAATCAGTTTGATCAGGGTCAGCGGATCGACCGGCGTCTGCGCGGCGAACTCGATGCGCCCACCTTGCGGGCCGCCATCGACTTTCTTGATGCCCAGTTGCTCGGCCTGCAATTTCAGCGCAGTGATGCGCACCAGATTCTTGGTCGGTTCCGGCAGCAAGCCAAAGCGATCGATCATCTCGACTTGCAGATCTTTCAAACCTTCTTCATCGGTAGCCGAGGCGATGCGTTTGTACAGAATCAGGCGCGCGTGCACATCCGGCAGATAGCTTTCCGGAATCAACGCCGGGACCCGCAGATTGACCTCCGGGCCACCGCCGAGCGGTTGATCGAGATTTGGTTGCTCGCCCTTGCGGATCGATTTCACCGCGCGTTCAAGCATCTCCATGTACAGCGTGAAACCGACGGCCTGAATCTGCCCGCTCTGACCGTCGCCAAGCAATTCGCCGGCGCCACGGATTTCCAGGTCGTTGGTCGCCAGCACGAAACCGGCGCCGAGATCCTGGGTGTTGGCAATCGCTTCCAGGCGCTTCTCGGCGTCGCCGGTGATTTGCTGGCGCGGCGGTGTCAGTAGGTAGGCGTAAGCCTGGTGGTGACTGCGACCGACGCGGCCACGCAATTGGTGCAATTGCGCCAGACCGAACTTGTCGGCACGCTCGATGATGATGGTGTTGGCGCTCGGCACGTCGATGCCGGTCTCGATGATGGTCGAGGCGATCAACACGTTGAAGCGCTTGTGGTAGAAGTCGCTCATCACTTGTTCGAGATCGCGTTCGCGCATCTGTCCGTGACCGATGCCGATGCGTGCTTCTGGCACCAGTTCGGCCAGATCAGCAGCGCATTTCTCGATGGTTTTGACGTCGTTGTGCAGGTAGTAAACCTGACCGCCGCGCAGCAACTCACGCAGCAACGCTTCCTTGACCGTGCTCTTGTTCTGCTCCATGACGAAGGTACGCACTGACAAACGGCGCGCCGGCGGCGTGGCGATGATCGACAGATCGCGCATGCCCGACACCGCCATGTTCAGCGTGCGCGGAATCGGTGTGGCGGTCAGCGTAAGGATGTCGACTTCACTGCGCAGGGCCTTGAGCTGTTCTTTCTGGCGCACACCGAAACGGTGTTCTTCGTCGATGATCACCAAACCAAGATTTTTGATCTTCACATCGTCGGAGAGCAGTTTGTGCGTGCCGATGACGATGTCGATTTTGCCTTCGGCCAGCTCGGCAATCGCCGCGTTGACTTCTTTGGCCGACTTGAAGCGGCTCATCACTTCCACGGTTACCGGCCAGTCGGCGAAGCGGTCGCGGAAACTGTTGTAATGCTGCTGGGCGAGCAGGGTGGTCGGTACCAGAATCGCCACTTGGCGACCGCCATGCACGGCGATGAACGCGGCACGCATCGCCACTTCGGTCTTGCCGAAACCAACGTCGCCGCAGACCAGCCGATCCATCGGTTTCGGCGCGAGCATGTCGGCGCGCACCGCTTCGATGGTGGTTTGCTGGTCGGGCGTTTCTTCGAACGGGAAACCGGCGCTGAACGTAGCGTAATCGGCTTTCGGATCGGCGAACGCATAACCTTCGCGCGCAGCACGACGCGCATAAATGTCGAGCAGTTCGGCGGCGACGTCGCGCACCTGTTCGGCGGCCTTGCGCTTGGCTTTCTGCCAGGTTTCCGAACCGAGACGGTGCAGCGGAGCCAGCGCATCGTCGCTGCCGGTGTAGCGCGCGATCAGATGCAGGTTGGCCACCGGCACATACAGCTTGGCGCCTTCGGCGTATTGCAGCGTGAGGAATTCAGCGGCCTGATCGTCGATTTCCAGTGTCGCCAAGCCGAGGTAACGACCGACACCGTGATCGATGTGCACCACCGGCGCGCCTTCGCGCAGCTCGGTGAGGTTCTTGATTACCGCATCGTTGTTGGCGTCGGCGCGTTTCTCGCGGCGACGGCGCTGCATCACGCGCTGACCGAACAACGGACTTTCCGCAATCAGTGCCAGCGCCGGGTCGTCGAGCATCAGGCCTTCGTCGAGCGGGGCGATGGTGATCGCCAGGCGCTCTTTTGATGCAACAAAGTCCGGCCAGCTGTCGACGGTTTTCGGTCGCAGCTTCAAGCGTTCAAGCAATTCCAGCAGCACTTCGCGACGGCCCGCAGATTCGGCGGTAAACAGCACGCGCCCCGGGAATTCGTCGAGGAAACCTGCCAGCGCCGCCAGCGGCTGCGTGGCTTTGGCTTCAATCGCCAGATTCGGCAACACCTGCGCCGGGAAGCGCTCGCGGCCGGCGCCGCTTTCCACATCCTGCTGACTCGCGACCACGCGCGGCCAGTTCTTCAGGCGCGCGAAGCAGTCTTCGACCGGCAGAAACAATTCGGCTGGTGGCAATAAAGGACGTGATGGATCGACGCGGCGCTCTTCATAACGATTGCGCACGTCGTTCCAGAAGTTTTCCGCCGCTTGCTCGATGCCCGGCAGCGAGAACACTTGGGTGTCTTGCGGCAGGTAATCGAACAGGGTCGAAGTTTCGTCGAAGAACAGCGGCAGGTAGTACTCGATGCCGGCCGGGGTAATCCCGCTGCTCAGGTCCTGAAAGATCGGGCAGCGGCGGAAGTCGACGTCGAAACGCTCGCGGAAACGCGCCTTGAACCGGGTGACCGCGTCTTTCTGCAGCGGGAATTCGCGGGCCGGCAGCAGCTTGACCGAATCGACCTTGTCGATGGAGCGCTGGTTTTCCGGATCGAAGGTGCGCAGGGTTTCGATTTCGTCATCGAACAGATCGATGCGAAACGGCAGTTTGCTGCCCATCGGGAACAGGTCGATCAGCGAGCCACGTACGGTGAATTCGCCGTGCTCGTAGACCGTGTCAACGTAGCGATAGCCGCTGGCTTCGAGCCGCGTGCGCATCTGCTCGACATCGAGTTTCTGGCCGACATCCAGCACCAGACTGCTGCCGAGCAGGAATTTGGTCGGCGCCAGGCGATGCAGGGCAGTGGTGATCGGCACCACCAGCACGCCATGTTCCAGCTCCGGCAGCCTGTACAAGGCAGCGATGCGCTGGGAAATGATGTCTTGATGGGGCGAGAACAGATCGTAGGGCAGGGTTTCCCAGTCCGGGAAATGCAGCACCGGCAAATCCGGGGCGAAGAAGCCCAGCTCCTGTTCCAGCCGTTCGGCACTTTGGCTGTCGGCGGTCAGGAGCAGTGTGAAGCGCTTGGCAGCGCTGGCAGCCTCGGCAATCGCCAGGCTCAGGGCGGCACCGGGCAAATTGCCCCAATGCTGTTTACCTGCCGCAGCAGGGAGTTGCGGTAGACGCAGGACGGGCACGGAAGGTTGAGCTCCAGGCGGTGCGACAAAGTCGGTAATTGTAGCGGCGTCGGGTGCCGCCTGTCAGTTGCGGTGTGCGTCTATCTGCACCGTTCGGGAAAAATGTAGTGGTAACAACAAAAAACCGGGTTTTTTAAAGCATTATGTAGTGCCGAAAGCGGCCGGTGTTTCGGAGGGTTACAGACATCGTCTGACAGTCGTCGAAAAATTGACTGCGCTGCAAGCCCCGGTTTTACTGGGCTGGAGAAGGGCGTAATTTTTTTGAACAGGATTTTGTTACTGATTGCGCGACAGGCGCGCATTGCTACAAGTGCTTTCGAGCGGCATAATGTAGCCCCTTTTTTCTGCCCCTACATGTGGAAGGTTACCGTGACTCAGAAGCCCGACCAGTGTCTTGGTGAATGGATCGACCGTGAAGCTCTCGCAGAAGCGATGATTCCGCTTATCGGTCAGCTCTACCGCAATAACAACGTGGTGAGCTCGATCTATGGCCGCAGCCTGATCAACCAGTCTGTCATCGCGATTCTCAAAGCCCACCGCTTTGCGCGTCACCGTTCTTCCGACGACAGCGAACTCTCCGTCCACGAAACATTCCCTCTTCTTAAAGCCATGAGCGAGCTCAAGCTCGGCGCGGCTTCGGTGGATCTGGGCAAGTTGGCGTATAAATTCCGCAACGAAGGCAATGGCCGCAGCGCCGAGCAATTCGTTCGCGAAGAGATGGCCGATGTAGTTGGCCAGCAGAACGCTTCCGCACGTAAAGGCACCGACGTTGTGCTCTACGGCTTCGGTCGTATCGGCCGTCTGCTGGCGCGCATCCTGATCGAAAAAACCGGTGGCGGCGACGGTCTGCGTCTGCGTGCCATCGTCGTGCGTAAAGGCGCCGATAACGACCTGACCAAACGCGCCAGCCTGCTGCGCCGCGATTCGGTGCATGGTTCGTTCAATGGCACCATCACCATCGACGAAGAAAACAACACCATCACCGCCAACGGTAACCTGATCCAGGTGATCTACGCGAAGAACCCGACTGAAGTGGATTACACCCAGTACGGCATCAAAGACGCGCTGCTGGTGGACAACACCGGTGTATGGCGTGACGCCGAGGGCCTGGGTCAGCACCTGGCATGCCCGGGTATCGACCGCGTTGTTCTGACCGCGCCTGGCAAAGGCAAGCTGAAGAACATCGTGCACGGTATCAACCACGGTGAAATCACCGCTGACGACAAGATCGTGTCTGCCGCTTCCTGCACCACCAACGCCATCGTGCCGGTGCTGAAAGCTGTGAATGACAAGTTCGGCATCATCAATGGTCACGTCGAAACCGTTCACTCGTACACCAACGACCAGAACCTGATCGACAACTTCCACAAGGGCGATCGCCGTGGTCGTAGCGCCGCGCTGAACATGGTTATCACCGAGACCGGTGCTGCCACTGCTGCTGCCAAGGCTCTGCCTGAGCTGGCCGGCAAGCTGACCGGTAACGCGATCCGTGTTCCGACGCCGAACGTGTCGATGGCCATTCTCAACCTGAACCTTGAGAAAGCCGCCACCCGTGAAGAGATGAACGAGTACCTGCGCTACATGGCGCTGCACTCCGATCTGCACAAGCAGATCGACTTCGTCAATTCGCAGGAAGTGGTTTCGACCGACTTCGTTGGTTCGCGCCACGCCGGTGTGGTCGACGCTGAAGCGACCATCACTCAGGATAATCGCGTTGTTCTGTACGTCTGGTACGACAACGAGTTCGGTTACAGCTGCCAGGTAATCCGCGTGATGGAAGACATGGCCGGTGTAAACCCGCCAGCATTCCCGCGCTAAGCCTTAGCTGCAAATGAAAACGCCCCGACTTATGTCGGGGCGTTTTTGTTTGTGCAGCATTTAGAGCAGTGTTGTCAGTACCGGCCTCATCGCTAGCAGGCTAGCTCTCACATTGGATTTGCGTCGTTCACAAATTCCCTGTGGGAGCTGGCTTGCCAGCGATGGCGTCCTGTCAGGCGCCGCTGACAACAGCGGCTTGCGCGGTTCGCAGTTCGTGCTTATTGCCCCGGAACAGCACCAGCGTCGCGATCAACCCCAGCACCGCCGCGCCACTGAGCCAGATCCCCGGCGCAGCCTTGTTATCCAGCACATGGATCAGATAAGTACAGGCTACCGGAGTGAAGCCGCCAAAGGTTGCGGTCGCCAGGCTATAGGCCAGAGAGAACCCGGTTGTACGCACTTCCACCGGCATGATCTCGGTCAGCGCCACCACCATAGCGCCGTTGTACGACCCGTACAGGAACGACAACCACAGCTCGACGATCAGCAGATGGCTGAAACTCGGATTCGCCACCAGCCACGACAGCGCCGGGTAAGCCGTGAGAATCGCCAGAATCGTCGCCGCCAGCAGCAGCGGTTTGCGGCCGATCTTGTCAGACAGCGCGCCCATTACCGGCAGCCAGAAGAAGTTCGACAGGCCGATGCACACCGTCACCAGCAGCGCATCCAGATCCGACAGGTGCAGCTCGGCTTTACCGAAGGTCGGCGTATAGGCGGTGATCAGGTAAAACGAAACCGTGGTCATCACCACCAGCGCCATGCCGGCGAGGACAATGCCAAAGTTCTGAGCGATCGAGCGGACGATTTCGCGCAGAGTAGGGCGATGCTTTCTGGCCTCGAACTCAGGCGTTTCCTCCAGCGAGCGACGAATAAAGAAAATCACTGGCACGATCATGCAGCCAATCAGGAACGGCACACGCCAGCCCCAGTCACCCATTTGTTCCGGACTCAGCCAGTGATTGAGGCCGACGCCCAGCAAACCGGCGAAAACCACCGCTGCTTGTTGGCTGGCAGACTGCCAACTGACAAAGAAACCCTTGCGGCCCGGACTGGCAATCTCGGCCAGATACACCGAGACTCCGCCCAGTTCCACGCCGGCCGAGAAGCCTTGCAGCAATCGACCGAGCAGTACGATCAGCGGCGCGGCCACGCCCAACGTGGCGTAACCCGGCACACAGGCAATCAACACCGTACCGGCAGCCATCATTGCGAGAGTGATAATCAAGCCTTTGCGGCGGCCGTGGCGGTCAATGTAGGCGCCAAGGAAAATCGCGCCCAATGGACGCATCAGGAACCCGGCGCCAAAGGTCGCAAGGGAGAGCATCAGGGAGGCGAAGGCGCTGTCGGTCGGGAAGAAGGTTTTGGCGATGGCCGTGGCGTAGAAGCCGTAGACCATGAAATCGAACATTTCGAGGAAGTTGCCGCTGACAACACGAAAGATCGCCTTGCCTTTGCCGGTCGTGGAGGACATGTCTGGTTACTCACTTTTAAATCTTGTAAGAAAGCGTTTCACGCGTGGCCCATAATGGCTGGCGGGCTTTTGCGGGGAGATGAAGATTTGTTCATTGGACGGTTTGGCGCAGTCGTGATGCTTGGGGCTTTTTTGGCTGGCTGCGGCAATGGCGAGACCATGGAGAGCTTCGGCGGGCCGACCATGGGCAGCACTTATTCGATCAAATACGTGCGCCATGCCGATCTGCCCGCGCCTGCACAGGTGCGTAGCGAGGTGGAGAAGATCCTCGCTGAGGTCGATCAGCAGATGTCCACCTACCGCGCCGATTCGGATATCTCGCGCTTCAACGCTTTACCGTCAGATCGCTGCCAGAGCATGCCCGCGCCGATCCTGGAATTGGTCCGCGTAGGCGAGCAGTTATCGCAACAAAGCCAGGGCTCCTACGACCTGACGGTAGAACCGCTGATGGACTTATGGGGTTTTGGCCCACAAGGTCGCGAGACGAAACTCCCGAGTGACGCTGCACTGGCAAAAGTGCGACAGCGGGTCGGCCATCAGCATCTGCACATTGAAGATGAACAGTTATGCAAAGACGCGGCGGTCGAGGTCGACTTCAACAGCATCGCTGCCGGCTACGCGGTGGACGCCATTGCGGCGCGGCTGGAAGCGTTGGGCATCCATGACTACCTCGCCGAAGTCACCGGCGAACTCAAGGCCTCCGGCAGAAAACCCGACGGCTCAGCGTGGCGCATTGCGCTGGAAGAACCGCGCGACGATCAGCAGGTCGCCGAACGCGTCATTGATGTCGACGGCTACGGTGTTTCCACCTCCGGCGACTATCGCAACTATTTTCAGCAGGGTGGCCGGCGCTATTCCCACACCTTCGATGCGCGCAGCGGTGCACCTGTCCTACACAACCTGGCGTCAGTCACGGTGATTCATCCTTCAGCGTTGATGGCCGATGGACTATCGACGCTGTTGCTGATTCTCGGGCCGGAAAGGGCTTGGGACTATGCCGAAAAACATCGGATTGGTGCATTCTTTGTGATTCGTGCCGATACAGGTTTCATCACCCGCACCACGCTGACTTTCGAGCGCCTCAGCGGCGCGAAAACTGAGTGAATGCTCACGAAAACTGGCGTTGTAGCGCAGGCAAAAGTAGCCTACGACGCGACCAAGGGTTAATGTGCGCGGCGTTGACGCTTCTATAGACTGTGTCCGGGTTCTGCACTGACCCCCAATTGTTCCTTCACGCCGTCGTTCGGCGTGATTTAGCCGCCGGTGCTGCTGGCATCGCGGCCTGTTCTGAGGAGTACGCATGGCTGTCTACAACTACGACGTGGTGGTATTGGGTTCCGGCCCGGCGGGAGAAGGCGCGGCAATGAACGCCGCCAAAGCGGGGCGCAAGGTCGCGATGGTCGACAGCCGTCGCCAGGTCGGCGGTAACTGCACCCACCTGGGCACCATCCCGTCCAAGGCCCTGCGTCACTCGGTGCGGCAGATCATGCAGTTCAACACCAACCCGATGTTCCGGGCGATTGGCGAGCCACGCTGGTTCTCCTTTCCGGACGTGTTGAAGAGCGCCGAGAAAGTCATCTCCAAGCAAGTCGCTTCGCGCACCGGCTACTACGCGCGTAACCGCGTCGATGTGTTCTTCGGCACTGGCAGCTTCGCCGACGAGCAAACCATCGAAGTGGTCTGCGCCAACGGCGTGGTCGAAAAACTGGTGGCCAAACACATCATCATCGCCACCGGCTCGCGTCCTTATCGCCCGGCGGACATCGATTTTCACCACCCGCGTATCTACGATAGCGACACCATCCTCAGCCTCGGCCACACCCCGCGCAAACTGATCGTTTACGGCGCCGGCGTGATCGGTTGCGAATACGCCTCGATCTTCAGCGGTCTGGGTGTATTGGTTGAACTGGTGGATAACCGTGGCCAGTTGCTGAGCTTCCTCGACTCGGAAATCTCCCAGGCGTTGAGCTACCACTTCAGCAACAACAACATCACCGTGCGCCACAACGAAGACTACGACCGTGTCGAAGGCGTCGACAACGGCGTGATCCTGCACTTGAAGTCGGGCAAGAAGATCAAGGCCGACGCCTTGCTCTGGTGCAACGGTCGTACCGGTAACACCGATCAGTTGGGTCTGGAAAACATCGGGGTCAAGGTCAACAGCCGTGGCCAGATCGAAGTCGACGAGAACTACCGCACCTGCGTACCGAACATCTACGGCGCAGGCGACGTGATCGGCTGGCCGAGCCTGGCCAGTGCCGCCCACGACCAAGGTCGTTCGGCTGCCGGCAGCATCGTCGATAACGGTAGCTGGCGCTTTGTGAATGACGTGCCGACCGGCATCTACACGATTCCGGAGATCAGCTCGATCGGCAAGAACGAGCAAGAGCTGACTCAGGCCAAAGTGCCGTACGAAGTCGGCAAGGCGTTCTTCAAGAGCATGGCGCGAGCGCAGATTGCCGGCGAGCCGCAAGGCATGCTGAAGATCCTGTTCCACCGTGAAACCCTGGAAGTGCTGGGCGTTCACTGCTTCGGTTATCAGGCGTCGGAGATCGTGCACATCGGTCAGGCGATCATGAGTCAGCCAGGCGAACTGAATACCCTGAAGTACTTCGTCAACACGACGTTCAACTACCCGACCATGGCCGAAGCCTATCGGGTAGCGGCGTACGACGGCCTCAACCGGCTTTTTTGACGGGCTCCGGCCGGTGGCCTGAGCCGGCCGGGGAGACCGATTTCAGCAATTCCCGAGCGTGGCAGTGGCCAAACCGGGAAAGTCTGTAATCAGGCTGTCAACGCCGAAGTCGGCGAGTCTGCGCATCAGTGCAGGCTCGTTGACTGTCCACACCGACACATGCAGACCCTGACGCTGGGCTTTTTGCAGACGCTCAGGCGTACACAGTGTCCAGTTCAGTGCGAGCATCTCGCAGCCGTAGCTTTGTGCGACCTTCAACGGGTCGAGCCAGGCATATTCGGCCACCAGTCCGCGCGACACGTCCGGCACCAGATCCAGCGCAGCCTTCAACACTTCCCGTGAACTCGAGGTGATCGTCACCTTGTCGAGCAGGCCGTGTCTGACCGCCATTTCGCGGATCGCCAGCACCGTGGTTGCGGCGCGCGTGCGTGAAGCGCTTTTGACTTCGAGCTGCCAATGCTCGAAAGCACATTTCTCGAACAGTTCTTCCAGTGTCGGAATCGGGCACGGTTTGATCCAGCCCGGCCCACCCTTGCGTGCGTCGTAGGTCACCAGATCGGCAGCCATGTGCTCGACGACTTTGCCGCGACGCTCGGTGGTGCGCTTGAGCGTCGGGTCGTGGATGACCATCAACTCGCCGTCCTTGGACAGATGCAAGTCCAGTTCGCAGCGGCGCACGCCGTGTTTGAGACATTCCTGAAAACTGGTCAGGGTGTTTTCCGGTGCTTCGCCCTTGGCGCCGCGGTGGCCGTAGATAAGGGTCACGATTCTTCCTTAATTTAAATGCCTGATTCGTTCTGTTCGCGGGCCAGACGTCGTTCCTGAGCCTGCTTCTGCAAGATATAGCGGGCGAGCAACTGGCGCTGGGCATCGGTCAAGTGTTCGAACTCGGTGCCGACGTCATAGCCTTCACCTTTGCGGTCGCAATGCGTGACACGCGCGCGCAACAACAGGCCGAGGGCCTGCGGCATCAATACCAGTTTGACCGACAGGTGCGCGCCGGCAGCGATGGGTGTCGGATACTGAAAGTCGATGCCACCCTCGGAAATGATCACCGGTTGCGGCTCGCCGATCTGGCCGAGCACGGTCAGCGCAACCACCTGGCTGAGCAAGTCGATACGCTTGTTCTGGGATTTCAGGAACGCAGCAATCGCCCGGTCGCGCTCACTGATCTGGCGCAACAGGTGCTGCGACTCGAATTCGCTCAGGTGCAGTTCGCTGAGCAGATTGAAAAGGGGAGAAGCATCCTGCAACACTTCCTCGCCTGCGGCTTCGGGAGCGGACAGGGGCCGAATTTCCAGTGCGATCGTGTCCTCGATACGGTAGTATTCGCGGCGATCTTCTTCATCTAATGTCGACATGGCGAACCCATGGTAGCGGCGGTGGTCTGAGTGTAAAGCTGGTTACCGACCCCCGCCACAAGGACGTTCCTTTTCCCTCCGAACAAGCCCCGACATGTTCAGACCTCTCTTCGTATTTATCGGCACGCGTTATACCCGTGCAAAGCGTCGCAATCATTTTGTGTCATTCATTTCCCTGACTTCGATGATCGGGCTCGCCCTTGGCGTGGTCGTGATGATCGTAGTGTTATCGGTGATGAATGGCTTCGATCATGAGATGCGCACCCGCGTGCTGGGCATGGTGCCCCACGCGACCCTCGAAACCGGTGAAGCCATCAACGACTGGCAAAGCCTGGCCGACAAGGTCAAACAGAACCCGCAGGTGACGGCGGTTGCGCCGTTTATCCAGATGCAGGGCCTGCTGACCAACAACGGTCAGGTGTCCAAGGTGTTGCTCAATGCCATCGATCCGGCGCTCGAGCGCAAGGTTTCGATCATCGACAACTTCATGCAGCAGGGCAAACTCGACGACCTGACACCGGGCAGCTTCGGCATCGTTATCGGTGACAAGGCCGCGACCAAGCTTGGCGTCGGCATCGGCGACAAGGTTACTTTCGTCGCACCGGAAGTCAGCGTGACCCCGGCCGGGATGTTCCCCCGCATGAAGCGCTTCACCGTAGTCGGCATTTTCCATGTCGGCGCCGGCGAGCTCGACGGTTATCTGGGCGTGACCAACCTGCAGGATCTGGCGAAGATGCGCCGCTGGAAACCTGATCAGGTGCAGGGCCTGCGCCTGAAGTTCGACGATCTGTTCGAGGCTCCGCGCGTTGCGTGGAATATCGCCCAGCAGCTCGGCGAAGACCGTTACTACGCCCGCGACTGGACTCGTACCCACGGCAATCTGTATCAGGCGATCCGTATGGAAAAAGCCATGATCGGCCTGCTGTTGTTGCTGATCGTCGCAGTCGCTGCGTTCAACATCATTTCCACGCTGGTGATGGTGGTCAATGACAAGAAGGGTGACATCGCGATCCTGCGCACCCTCGGCGCCACGCCGGGCACGATCATGCGCACGTTCATGGTTCAGGGTACCGTTATCGGTGTGGTCGGTACGGCCATCGGCGCTGTGGTCGGGATCTTCGCCGCGCTCAACGTCAGCGCCGCGATCTCGGCCCTTGAAGGCTTGATCGGCCACAAGTTCCTGAACGCCGACGTGTACTTCATCGATTACCTGCCGTCGCAGGTGCAGAGCCAGGACGTGGTCATGGTCTGCTCCGCCGCGTTGGTCCTGAGTTTCCTCGCCACCCTGTATCCCGCCTGGCGTGCCGCGCGCACCCAGCCGGCGGAGGCGCTACGTTATGAGTGAGTCGGGCATGAGTGAACAAGCAATCTTGAGCTGCCGCAACCTGGGCAAATCCTACGAGGAAGGCCCGGAATCGGTAGAAGTGTTGGCCGGTCTGCAACTGGAGTTGCACCCGGGCGAGCGTGTGGCGATTGTCGGCACCTCGGGTTCGGGCAAAAGTACTTTGCTCAACCTGCTGGGCGGCCTCGACACGCCGACCAAGGGCAGTGTCTGGCTCGACGGTGAAGAACTGTCGGCCCTGAGCGAGAAGAAGCGCGGTCTGCTGCGTAATCGTTCGCTGGGCTTCGTCTACCAGTTCCACCATTTGCTGCCGGAATTCACCGCGCTGGAAAACGTCTGCATGCCGCTGCTGATCGGCAAGACGCCGATCCCGGAAGCGCGTCAGCGCGCCACGGCGTTGCTGGAGCGAGTAGGGCTGGGCCATCGCCTTGAGCACAAACCGTCCGAACTGTCCGGCGGCGAACGCCAGCGTGTGGCGATTGCCCGCGCTCTGGTGAACCAGCCGGGACTGGTGATGCTCGACGAGCCGACCGGCAACCTCGACTCGCACACTGCCCAAGGCATTCAGGACTTGATGCTGGAACTCAGCACCTCGATGCGCACAGCGTTTCTGGTGGTGACTCACGACATGAACCTGGCTCGGCAGATGGATCGCGTCCTGCATCTGCAGGAAGGTCGCTTGACTGCCATCTGACCGGCCGAAACCCGACGTCTGAAAAGACGCCGGGTCTTTTTGTTTTTATACGGTGCCCCAGCGAATGTTCAGACCGTTATCGATCTTTATCGGCGCGCGCTATACCCGCGCCAAGCGCCGCAATCGCTTTGTTTCGTTCATTTCGATGACCTCGATGATCGGCCTCGCCCTCGGCGTGTTGGCGATGATCGTAGTGTTATCGGTGATGAACGGCTTCCAGCGCGAAATGAGCTCGCGGATCCTCGGCATGGTGCCGCATGCGACCATCGTTGGCGTCAAGCCGATCAATGACTGGCAGCCAGTCGCCGCCGCCGCAATGAAAAATCCTGAAGTCACCGCCGCCGTGCCGTTCACCGAAATGGAAGGCATGCTTTCCTATAAGGGTTTGATGCAGCCGATCCAGATCAGCGGCGTCGATCCGGCTCAGGAAGGCAAGGTGTCGATTGTCGCCCAGCACATCGTGCAGGGTCGTCTCGATGCGCTCAAGCCAGGTGAGTTCGGCGTGGTGCTGGGTGAAATTACCGCACGACGCTTTCGTCTGAACGTCGGCGACAAAATCACTCTGATCGTGCCGGAAGTCAGCACTGCACCGGGCGGCATCACTCCGCGCATGCAGCGTTTGAATGTGGTTGGCGTGTTCAAGGTCGGCGCCGAGCTGGACGGCTCCATGGGCCTGATCCATGTGGCCGATGCCGCGACCATGCAGCATTGGGAACCGAATCAGGTGCAGAGCGTGCGCCTGGCGGTGAAAGATCTGTACGCCGCGCCGAAAGTCTCCTCGGACATCGCCGCTGGTTTGGGCGCCGAGTTCAAGGCTGACGACTGGACCCATACTCAGGGCAGTCTGTTCAGCGCGATGAAAATGGAAAAAACCATGATCGGCCTGCTGTTGCTGATGATCGTCGCGGTGGCGGCGTTCAACATCATCGCAACGCTGATCATGGTGGTGAACGACAAGGGCGCGGACATCGCGATCCTGCGCACCATCGGCGCCACGCCACGGCAGATCATGGCGATCTTCATGGTGCAGGGTACGGTGATCGGGATTGTCGGCACGCTGATTGGTGGCGTGCTGGGCGTGATCGCGGCACTGAATGTCAGCGAGCTTGTGGGCTGGGTCGAACGGGTTTCCGGGCAGCACATCTTCAGTTCCGATGTGTATTTCGTCAGCAATCTGCCGTCCGAATTGCAGGGCGGGGACGTGCTGCTGATCTGCTCGGCGGGATTTGTGCTGAGCTTCCTGGCGACGCTGTATCCGGCGTGGCGAGCGGCCAAGATCGAGCCGGCGCATGCTCTGAGATATTCGTAACCTTTGAAATAGCTATCGCGGGCAAGCCCGCTCCCACAGGGTTTTGAGTCGTACACATATATTTGAAACGACTCGAAACCTGTGGGAGCGGGCTTGCCCGCGATAGGGCCGGTACGTCTTGCCTCAATCTCCCTTGGGCAACTCAATCACAAACCGCGTCCAACCCTGCGCCGATTCGCAATGAATCTGCCCGCCATGCGCCCGCACGATCGATTGAGTGATCGCCAGTCCCAACCCCGCATGCTCATGACTCCCTTCCTGCCGCGCCGGATCAGCCCGATAAAAGCGGTCGAACAACTTCGGCAGCCTCTGCGCAGAAATCCCTTCGCCACTGTTCTCGACGATCACCCGCAAAGTCCTCGCCTGTTCGGCAATCTGCAAACGCACTTCACCGTCAGCCGGAGTAAACCGCAATGCGTTATCCAGCAAATTCGATAGCGCCCGGCGCAACATCGAGCGGTCGCCGTCAATGCGCGCGTGGCCCTCACGACTGAGTCTGACCCGCGCGTCCTCCGCCAGCGGCGCAAAAAACTCCAGCAGCGCATCCGCTTCATCCGCCAGTTCCAGCGCTTCACGTTTGGGCATCAACAACCCGTGATCAGCCTTGGCCAGATACAACATGTCGTTGACCAGTTGCGCCATCCATTGCAGTTCTTCGAGGTTGCTGTGCAGCGCCTCGCGGTAGTCCTCGATGGGGCGCTCGCGGGTCAGCGTGACCTGAGTCTGGGTCAGCAGGTTCGACAGGGGAGTGCGCAGCTCATGGGCGATGTCGGCCGAGAACGCCGAGAGCCGCTGAAAGGAATCATCCAGACGTCCGAGCATGGCGTTGAAGCTGTGGGCCAATTCCTCAAGCTCTGGTGGCATCTGCGCTTCCGGCAGTCGGGCATTCAGCGATTGCGCGGAAATCCCACGCGCCACTACGCTCATCTGACGCAACGGGAGTAAGCCGCTGCGCGCCGCCCATGCGCCGAGCACTGCGGTGGCCAGCGCCGACAGGCCGACGGTCAGCCAGATCAGGTGCTGCATGCGTTGCAGGAAGTGTTGGTGATGGGTGATGTCGAGCAGCAAGGTCAGTTGCGGCGAGTCGGTTTTCTGCGGATAGAGCGGGGCGTTCAGCACGCGGTAGTCGGTGCCGTTGTCGCTGATGGTTGCCAGTCCGCTTGTTTGCGGCAGATCCTTGGGAATGTGAATCGAGCTGTCATACCAGCGCTGGCCGTCGCTACCGCTGATGCGCAACGACAGGTCGGCCTGTCGGCTCAGTTCATCCGCCAGGCGCGCTGCACTTTCGCTGGCCTGCACATCCTGCAATGCGCGACGTAGCCCGATCAGCTTGCTGTCGAGCAATTGCTGGTCGAGCTCGACGAAATGCGCCTCGCTGGCCCGGTTGAACAAAATCCCGGCGGCCAGCGACACCACGGCCGTACACGCGGCAAACAACAGTGCCAGCCGCCCGCTCAGCGAGAGGCGGCGCATCACTCGGCACGCTCTTCGAGCACGTAACCCATGCCGCGCACGGTGTGGATCAGTTTGTTCGGGAAGTCGTCGTCGATCTTCAGGCGCAGGCGGCGGATTGCGACTTCGATGACGTTGGTGTCGCTATCGAAATTCATGTCCCACACCTGCGAGGCGATCAGCGATTTAGGCAGCACTTCACCCTGACGGCGCAGGAGCATCTCCAGCAGGGCGAATTCCTTGGCGGTCAGATCGATGCGTCGACCGCTGCGTTCGACGCGGCGGCGGATCAGGTCCAGGCGCAAGTCCGCCAGTTGCAGGCTGGTTTCCTGGGTCGTACTGCTGCCGCGCCGCAACAGGCTGCGCACCCGCGCCAGCAGTTCGGAAAAGGCGAACGGTTTAACCAGATAATCGTCGGCGCCCAGTTCGAGGCCGTGAACCCTGTCCTCCACCGCGTCTTTGGCTGTCAGAAACAGTACCGGTGTGTCGAGACCGGCACTGCGCACCGCTTGCAGGATCTGCCAGCCATCGCGGCCGGGTAACATCACGTCAAGGATCAACAATGCGTATTCACCGCTCAGGGCGCGTTGTTGACCGGTATTGCCATCGGCCACCCATTCGCTGTTGTAGCCGGCCTCGGTCAGGCCCTGACACAGGTACTGCCCGGTTTTCGCTTGGTCTTCGACGATCAGCAGTTTCATGCAATGGCTCGGGTGAAAGGAACAGTGGCTTTTATACCGTTTGCGCCGGCGCTACAGCCCAAGCTGACAAAGTTGTAATCTGCCTGTCAGGTTGATGGCAGCGCACACGGGCTAGAGTTTCCCACAAGCTGATCCTTGATTTGTTGGAGTACGACTATGTTTTTGCGTAACCGTCTGATTGTTGCAACGTGTTTGCTGGCGCTGAGCGCGCCGCTCTGGGCAGCACCGGCGCACACCTACGCGTTCGGGCAACCGGCGCCTGCCGCCAAGACTACTCGCAGCATCGAAGTGGTGATGGGCGACATGAGCTTCGATCCTCAGGTGATTCAGATCAAGGCCGGTGAGACCGTTCGCTTTGTGTTGGTGAACAAGGGACAGCTGCTGCACGAATTCAACCTTGGCGACGCGGCGATGCATGCCAGGCACCAGCAGGAAATGTTGCAGATGCAGCAAAGCGGCATGCTTACGCCTACCAGCATGAAGGAAATGTCCCACGATATGGCCGGTATGGATCACGGCGCGACGGGGCATGCAATGAAGCATGACGACCCGAATAGCGTGCTGGTCGAGCCGGGCAAGACCGCCGAACTGACCTGGACTTTCGGCAAAGCCACGAGCCTGGAGTTTGCCTGCAATATTCCCGGTCATTATCAGGCAGGGATGGTCGGCAAATTGACTGTCAGTCAGTAAGCACTCAAATGGGCGGGCAAAGGCTGATAGAATCCGCTGATTATTCAGTCAGGTTTCCGCCATGCATCCCGCAGCCGAACACTCGCCGCTGGGCAAATCCAGCGAATACATCGCCACGTACACGCCGTCCTTGCTGTTTCCGATCCCGCGCACCGCGAAATGGGCCGAGCTGGGCCTGACCGCCGAAACCCTGCCGTACAAAGGCGTGGATTTCTGGAATTGCTTCGAGCTGTCGTGGCTGCTGCCATCGGGCAAACCGGTGGTGGCGATCGGTGAATTCAGCATTCCGGCGGATTCGCCGAATATCATCGAGTCGAAGTCATTCAAGCTGTATCTGAACTCGCTGAATCAGACGCCGTTCGCTGATGTGGCGAGTCTGGAAGCGACGCTGGTCAAGGACTTGTCCGCCGCTGCCGGCAAGCCGGTGGGCGTACGGGTTCGCAGCCTGAAAGATGTCGAAGCCGAGGGCGTCGTGGCGTTGCCGGGCGTGTGCATCGATGATCTGGACATCAGCGTCAGCAACTATGAGCATCCGCGTCCGGAGCTGCTGCGTTGCGATGATTCGCGGATCGTGGAGGAGAGCGTGCATACGCACTTGCTCAAATCCAACTGCCCGGTCACCAGTCAGCCGGACTGGGGCAGCGTGGTGGTGCAATACCGCGGCGCGGCGCTGGATCACGCCAGCCTTCTGGAATACATCGTCAGTTTCCGCCAGCACTCGGATTTCCATGAGCAGTGCGTGGAGCGGATTTTCCTCGACCTGCAACGCTTGCTGAAACCGGAGAAATTGACCGTGTTTGCGCGCTATGTGCGTCGCGGTGGGCTGGATATCAATCCGTACCGCAGCACTGAAAGCGTGCAGTTGCCGAATCACCGGCTCGTGCGCCAGTAAGCAAATCGCGGACATGAAAAAAGCCCTGCCAGTGATGGCAGGGCTTTTTGTCTGTGTGGGAATCAGATCCCCATGCTGCCCAGCGTATTGATGATGTTGCGCAGCGTGCCGGCAATGGCCGGGTGTTCGACTTCAAAGCGCTCGACGGCGAGGTTTACGCCATCGGCAATACTGGAGTCCTTGGTTTTGGTTTCGAGATCCAGTTCCAGCTCGATCCGCGCCATCAACCTATGCAGATCGTCCCGTTCGGCTTCAGTCAGCGGCGGATTCTGCTCCAGTTGCTCGCGCAGGGTATCGAGCTGTTTCTGCAGTTCTTGAGCGGGCATCGTGTTTTCCTTTTATCGATAGGCACAGGCATAGACCGCAGCCGTGCGCCAAAGGTCTATGGCTCTCCCTAAGACTAATCCACTCGCGGTGAAACTGCATGATCCCGGTCAGGGCTTTTCGCCTTTGAGCCGGCGCAGACTGATGTCCGCCAGACAGGTGTCGAGTTCGCCCAGATGATCGATCACCGAATGTACGCCGAGGTTGAACAGTTGCATGGTCGCTTTGCCGCGCAGTTGTTCACGTTCCTTTTGACCTAATGCCTGCCATTCGCTCGGCGCCAAGCCACACAGCGAACCGCAGGAGGCCAGGCCAATCGTCCACAAACCTGCATTCAGGCCCGATTGCAGCAGGCGTGGCTCGCCGCTGACCAGCACGCAGCCGTCCAGGCGCTCAACGCCCAAAGCCATTAGCGCTTGCCAGCAGGCGTTGGGTGCGGGCCACGGATTGAGTGTTGCCGGATGTTGCGAGGATTTGATCCACTCGGGCAGCGCGGCTGAGAGAGGCTGGGCGAGGGCAGGGGGCAGCTCATCGAGCCAGGCGCAGGGAATTTGCTGACGCTGCAAACTGCGCAGGCTGTCGAGCGCACCCGGGGTCGCATCTGCGTGCTCTGCGGTGGCGCTCGGCTGATGACGAGCGCGCGCACCGAAGTCCACCAGGCAGCCGCTGAGTCCGAACAACACTGCAGTCAGACTTGGCGCAACAACAGGCAATGCTTCGGCGTGTGGCATGGAGACGTCCCTGAAATAACCAGCAGGTTAGGCGACGGCGGTGACAGTTGGATGACAGGCGTATGAATGCAAGCGTAGGAAAACCCTGACAGGGAGCTTCATTCAGGAACTGCCTAAAATCGTGTTTCCGTCTTATACTAGCGGCCTTACCGCCGTGGCCCCGGGGCCAGCGCCAGTACAAATCCAAGGAGTTTTTCTATGCGCTTGAGCAACCCTCTCGCTCAGCTATGTATATATGCCGGCGTGATGCTGGTTCCGTTCGCCGCTCAGGCCGCCACGGAAGAAGACCCTTGGGAAAGCGTTAACCGTCCGATCTTCCAGTTCAACGACTTCGTTGACACCTATGCGCTGAAGCCTCTGGCGCAGGGATACGAATTTGTAACGCCGCAATTCGTCGAAGACGGCATCCACAACATGTTCCGCAACGTCGGTGACGTCACCAACCTGGCGAACAACATCCTGCAGGCCAAGCCTGCGGCTGCCGGTACCGATACTGCACGTCTGATCTTCAATACCACCTTCGGGCTGCTCGGTTTCTTCGATGTCGGCACCAAGATGGGCTTGCAGCGCAGCGACGAAGATTTCGGTCAGACCCTCGGTTACTGGGGCGTCGGCAGTGGCCCGTACGTGATGCTGCCATTGATGGGCCCAAGCACTCTGCGTGACGCGCCATCGAAGTACGTCGATGGCTACACCGGCCCGTATCGCTACATCCACGACGTGCCAGTGCGCAACTCGATCTTCGGCCTGAACATCGTCGACACCCGCGCCAGCCTGCTCTCGAGCGAGAAGCTGATCAGCGGCGACAAGTACACGTTCATTCGTAATGCTTACCTGCAGAACCGCGAATTCAAGGTCAAGGATGGTCAGGTCGAAGACGATTTCTGATCTCGACCGACTTATAAAGAAGGCGACCGCAAGGTCGCCTTTTTTTGTCCGGTCGACCTTTCATCGGGTTACCTGCAAAGCCATTCTTATAACTCCCGGTGCTTTGACAAACAAAGTCGTCAGGCGACCATCGGCGCATGCTTGAAACGCTCGAAGGATGGGAGTACCGTCTGCGCCTTAGAAGGGCACCTCTGGTGCAACCGCGTACCGGGCCAGTGCTCGAAAGCGGTGCAGCAGGGAGGCTAGAAAGCGAATCCAGTAGTCTGCGCCGGGCCTTGCCCCGCCTGCTACGCCAACCTAATTCTGGCGCCGTTTGCCCACATGCCAAAAACCAGTGCCACGCTGCTGATAATCGATGATGACGAGGTAGTGCGCGCGAGTCTCGCGGCCTATTTGGAAGACAGTGGTTTCAGCGTCCTGCAGGCCAGCAACGGCCAGCAAGGTCTTCAGGTATTCGAGCAAGACACGCCCGACTTGGTCATCTGCGATCTGCGCATGCCGCAGATGGGCGGTCTCGAGCTTATTCGTCAGGTCACCGAGCGCTCACCACAGACGCCAGTGATCGTGGTCTCGGGTGCCGGCGTGATGAACGACGCGGTCGAGGCCCTGCGCCTCGGCGCGGCGGATTACCTGATCAAGCCTCTCGAAGATCTGGCTGTGCTCGAGCACTCTGTGCGCCGGGCTCTGGATCGTGCGCGCCTGCTGCTGGAAAACCAGCGCTACCGCGAGAAGCTGGAAAAGGCCAACCGCGAGCTTGAAGCCAGCCTTAATCTGCTCCAGGAAGACCAGAACGCCGGTCGCCAGGTGCAGATGAACATGCTGCCGGAAAGTCCGTGGAGCATCGACGAGTTCAAGTTCGCGCATCAGATCATTCCGTCGCTGTATCTGTCGGGTGATTTTGTCGACTATTTCCGCGTCGACGAGCGTCGGGTGGCGTTTTACCTGGCGGATGTCTCCGGCCATGGCGCCTCTTCGGCATTCGTCACGGTGCTGCTGAAGTTCATGACCACGCGCTTGCTGTTCGAGTCCAAGCGCAGCGGCACCTTGCCGGAATTCAAGCCTTCGGAAGTGCTCGGTCATATCAACCGGGGCCTGATCAGTTGTAAGCTGGGCAAACACGTCACAATGGTCGGTGGAGTCATCGACGAGGAGACCGGTTTGTTGACCTATAGCATTGGTGGCCATCTGCCTTTGCCTGTGTTGTACACGCCTGACAGTGTTCGCTACCTCGAAGGGCGCGGTTTGCCGGTGGGGCTTTTCAATGAAGCCACCTACGAAGACCACGTGCTCGAGCTGCCACCGACGTTCAGCCTGACGCTGATGTCGGATGGCATTCTGGATCTTTTGCCAGAGCCCACACTCAAAGAGAAAGAAGCCGCTTTACCGCAAAGGGTGAAGTTGGCGGGCGGCAGCCTGGATGGTCTGCGGCAGGTTTTTGGATTGGCCACGCTAGGGGAGATGCCGGATGATATCGCCCTGTTGGTGTTGAGCAGGAATCTTCAATGAGTACCGGTAGAATCCAGTTCGCCGAGCAGGACGGCACCTTCGTCCTGAAGTTCGTCGGTGAAGTTCGCCTGACCCTGTGTTCGGCGTTGGATGCGACTATTGAGAAAATCTTCACCGCGCTGAATTTCAACGCGATCGTGATCGATTTGACCGAAACCCGCAGCATCGACAGCACGACCCTTGGCCTGCTGGCAAAATTGTCGATCCTGTCGCGGCAGAAGGTCGGATTGCTGCCGACCGTGGTCACCACCCACGAAGACATCACCCGTCTGCTGCAATCGATGGGTTTCGAGCAGGTGTTCAACATCGTCAATCATCCCGTGCCATGCCCGGAATGCCTGGATGACCTGCCGGATCAGGATCAGTCGGAAGAAGTGGTGCGGATCAAGGTGCTCGAAGCGCACAAGATTCTCATGGGCCTTAACGATTCCAATCGTGAAGCGTTCCATGATCTGGTGAACGCCCTCGAAAGGCACTGACCAAAGCCGCAAGGCACAAAAAAGGGCGAACCTGTGAGGGTTCGCCCTTTTTGCGTTTCAGCGATTCAGATCACAGCTTGGCTTGCAGCAACGCCTCGAGTTTTTCCTGATCGCGAGCGAACTGACGTATGCCCTCGGCGAGTTTCTCGGTGGCCATCGCGTCTTCGTTGGACAACCAGCGGAACTGCGCCTCGTTGAGGCTCAGACGCGCTTCACCGGCGTGACCCGGTGCCAGTTTGCGCTCCAGCTTGCCAGTGTCGGCAGCCAGTTTATCGATCAGATCCGGGCTGATGGTCAGGCGATCGCAGCCGGCCAGTTGCTCGATCTGATTGAGGTTACGGAAGCTCGCACCCATCACCACGGTTTTGTAGTCATTGGCCTTGTAGTAGTTGTAGATGCGCGTGACCGACTGCACGCCTGGATCATCGGCGCCGGTGTAGTCGTTGCCGTTGGCTTTCTTGTACCAGTCGTAGATGCGGCCCACGAACGGCGAAATCAGGAACACACCCGCGTCGGCACAGGCAGCGGCCTGAGCGAAGGAGAACAGCAGGGTCAGGTTGGTCTGGATGCCTTCCTTCTCCAGCTCTTCGGCGGCGCGGATGCCTTCCCAGCTCGAGGCGATCTTGATCAGCACGCGGTCGCGGCCAATGCCAGCCTTGTCGTACAGCTCGATCAGACGGTGCGCACGCTTGAGCACCGCGTCTTTATCGAACGACAGGCGCGCATCCACTTCAGTGGAGATGCGGCCCGGAATCACTTTGAGAATTTCCTGACCGACCGCGACGCCAAAGCGGTCGCTGGCCAGGCCAACGTCGCCCTTGCAGTCCGCGACGCAAGCGTTCAGCAGCTCGGCGTAGGCCGGAATGGCCGCAGCTTTGAGCAGCAGGGAAGGGTTGGTAGTTGCGTCGACCGGTTTGACTCGGGCGATCGCTTCGAAGTCGCCGGTGTCGGCAACCACGGTGGTGAATTGTTTGAGTTGTTCCAGCTTGGAAGTCATGAGCGTGCTCTATCCTATGGGTCTGGTGACATTACCCGAGCGCTGACGGCCACTCAAGGGCATGTACGTGGATCGGTCGCCCCGGTGGCAACAACCTGAAGACGGCTGTTTGAAAGGCGGGCGCGGTATCGCTAGATACGATGCCAAATCAGACTACAGGTTCAAAGCATCTGACCGTTAACCGGCTAAGGGTTGAGTTGCGACCTCACCGCCATTTTTGCCGGTTTCGACTGGCCGTCGGAGGTCAACAGGCCGAAGTTCTTCTCGCGATCGTTATCGCCGGTCGCAGTGTTCTTCCATTCGTAGATCGAGGTCAGCGGAATCCCGAGTTTTTTTACATCGGTGATGAAGGTCCTGATTTTACTGGCCTGCCCGGCAGTCCCGCCGTTCGAGGCGAGTGCCGACACGCCCCATTCGCTGATGACCCCCGGCAGATGGAAGTTCTGCTGAATGAACGCCTGTGCGCTGCTGATCTGCGCGCCCGACATGCCATACGGGTGATAGGAAATCGCGCTGAGGCACTTGGGGTACTCGCGGACGATTCGGCTGAGTGCCACGGTGGACGCCGAGCCTGCGGTCGGCGCCCGGGCGAAACCGAAGCCCACCAGCGGCGTTGCTTGCGGTTGCGCCTGCAACGACTTGCACACCGCGCTCATGAACGGCACGAACGTCGTATCGAAATTACCGGTCGGCCAGTACTTTCCCAGATCCGGCTCGTTCCATATTTCGATCGCCACCAACTGGGTGCGGTAAGCCTGTTCCAGCTCCATCACCGACTTGGCGAAGTGTGCACCGGCTGTCGCCAGTTCACCGTTGTTCCCCGTCGGGAGCGCCTTGGTCGAGCGCACCGTCAGCAATACTGGCAGCCCGGCGGCTTTGGCCGTGGCGAAGGCGTCGCTGACCTGTTTCTGATAAGCCGCCCCGCCCAGACTGTTGGTCCACACGCCAAAACGTACGAAACCCAAGCCTTCCGCTTTGATGTGCTCGGCATCCGCCGGGGAGAAGCTCTGGATCTTGACCTGAATGCCGATGGTCTTGTCGTCGGGCAGTGTCGGGAACAGATCTGCAGCCAGCACCTGTCCACTTGCACCCGACATCAACAGCGCCACGACGCCGAGCTGTTTGCACTGTGCGATTTTCATGTCGCTCCCCGCTGAGAATGATACAGATCAAAAGTTCGCCACTTTCCCGGACTTGGATAGTAACGAGAGCGGGAAGTGCACGAATGTTATTTTTTGTCAGAAAACACTCGTGCGAAAATCACAGTTATTTTTAGTCCGTTAATTCCGGTTGGGTGACTTTTAGAGGCGTGGTACTTAATACACTGGCAATAACAAGGCGAATCTATTTCCGAATGCAGGAAGTTGTCGTGGGTTAATTCAAGTCCACGCGACATGTTGGCCGATTGACATCATACGGGAAAGTAAACCTTGTTCAAAAAGATCCTTGTCGTCTGCGTGGGCAATATTTGCCGAAGTCCGACAGCAGAGTTGTTGCTGCGTAACGCGCTGGCCACTTCGACCATCAGCGTGGCCTCCGCGGGCCTTGCCGCACGGGCCGGCGAATCGATGGAGGCCACGGCGCGGCAGGTGCTGGAAGAACGCGGGTGTAGTGCCGAAGGGTTTATCGCGCGGCAACTTACCCCGGACATCGTCAATGAATCAGACCTGATTCTGGTCATGGAAAAACAGCATGTAAACCAAGTACTGAAGATTGCCGCTCACGCCAGGGGCAAAGTCTTTCTTCTCGGCAAGTGGCAGAGCGAGCGAGAAATTCAGGATCCGTATCGTCAAGGCAACGCGGCTTTTATTCATGCCCACGCATTGATTGAAGATGCTGTTGGCGCATGGGCGCAGCGCCTCGGGCACTGATCAATATTCTTCAGAACAGTCAATGGTAAGAACAGACTTATGCAGTTACCGTCAGTAGTCGCCACCCGCGACAGCGAACCAGACAATATCGATCTAATGGGCATCTTTGGCAGCCTGATCGATCAGAAATGGCTGATCGCCGCGTGCACCGGTGCATTCATGATGACCGGTGTGGCCTATGCGGTGTTGTCGACGCCGGTGTATCTGGCGAACGCGCTGGTGCAGGTCGAGCCGAAAAAGAACGACATGCTCGGTTTCTCCGACCTCAACAGCATGCTCGGCGGCCAATCGCCGTCGGTGACCGAGATCGGCATCATCAAGTCCCGCGCCGTGATCGGTAAAACTGTCGACGATCTGCGCCTGGATATCGACGTCACACCGAATACTTTCCCGGTCGTCGGCGGGTTTCTCGCGCGGCGCTATCGCGGCACTGGCGAGAACAGCGTGGCACCGCCGCGTTTTGGCATGAACAGCTACGCCTGGGGCGGCGAGCGCCTGGACATCGCGCGGCTGAATCTGCCGAAAGAACTGTTGGGCAAGAAGCTCACGCTGGTCGCTGGCGAGCAAAATCACTTTCAGCTGTTTGATGACAACGACAATCTGCTGGCCGAGGGCGCTGCCGGAACTGCTTTTGCGCAGGACGGCGTAGAAGGCTTGATCGCCAATCTACAAGCGAATCCCGGCACGCGTTTCGAAGTGGTGCGCAACCCGCGCATCGTTACCGTGCAGGCCTATCAGGACGCGCTGGATATTTCCGAGCAAGGCAAAGAGTCGGGGATCATTCGTCTCGCGCTGGCCAGCAGCGACGCCGCCGAAGCCGTGAAGATCCTCAACAAGATCGCCTCGTTGTACGTGCAGCAAAACGTGCAACGCACATCCGCTGAAGCAGCGCAAAGTTTGGCCTTTCTGCAAAGCCAATTACCGCAGGTCAAACGCGATCTGGCCAAAGCCAGTGATGCGCTCAACGCGTATCAGACTCGTGGCAAAACGGTGAATATTTCCCTCGAAACCCAGTCGGTGCTGGGCCAGGCAGTCAGTCTGGATACACGCATTTCCGAACTGAAAATGCAGCAGGCCGAACTTGATCGCAAGTTCACCAAACAGCATCCCGCCTATCGCGCGTTGCTGACGCAGATCGGTGAATTGACCCAGCAGCAGAAGTCGCTGGAAAGCAAAGTCGGCGACCTGCCGGCCACCCAGCAGGAACTGCTCAACCTGACCCGCGACGTCGAAGTGGCGTCGCAGATTTACACGCAACTGCTGAACAAATCCCAGGAACTGGACATCGTCCGCGCCGGTGCGGTGGGCAACGTGCGGCTGATTGATACCGCGGATGTCGACCTGACCAGCCCGGTCAAACCGCGCAAACCGCTGATCGTACTGATCGCCACCTTCCTCGGCGGTTTCGTCGGCGTGGCCGTGGTGCTGGTGCGCAAATCCCTGAGTCGCGGACTGGAGGGGCCGGAAGCCATCGAGAAACTCGGGCTGCCGGTGTACGCCTCGATTCCCTACAGCGCGCTGCAGCAGGAACAGGACGTGAAAAAGGTCCGTGGCAAAGACGCTACGCAGGCGCCGGCGTATCTGCTGGCCGAGCGTAATCCGACCGATCTGTCGATCGAGTCGATCCGCAGTCTGCGCACCTGTCTGCATTTCGCCGGGCTGGATTCGACCAACAACCGCATCATGATTTCCGGCCCAAGTCCCCAGGTTGGCAAAACCTTCGTGTCTTCGAACCTGGCAGCGGTGATGGCGCAAAGCGGTCAGCGCGTGGTGCTGATCGATGCCGACATGCGCAAAGGTCATCTGCATAAAACCCTCAATACGCCGATCACCAACGGATTGTCCGATTTGCTGGTCAAGCGCTGCACCATCGAGCAGGCGCTGAACCAGGTCGAAGTCGAAAACCTGCACTTCATCAGCCGAGGGCAAGTGCCGCCGAATCCTTCCGAGTTGTTGATGCACGCCAACTTCCGCGACCTGCTGGCGCAACTCAGCGAGATGTATGACGTGGTGATCATCGATACGCCACCGCTGCTCGCAGTCACCGACGCGGCCATTGTCGGCCGTGAAGCGGGGATCAGCCTGATTGTCACGCGCTTCGGCGTGAACCCGGCCAAAGAGATCGAGTTGACCATTCGCCGCTTTGCGCAGAACGGCATCGAGTTGAAAGGCGCGGTGTTCAACGGCGTCGAGAAGCGCGCCGCCAGTTACTACGGCAACGGCGGCTACGGCTATTACAACTACGAATACGCGTCCGACAAATCCTGAGTTTCAGCGATTGTCCTTACTAGGCATGGAAGTGGGTGGACTGTGAAAAAAATACTGCACGTGGCTGAAACGATAAAAGGTGGCGTCGCCACCGTTATCCGCACGATTTCAACTTCGCCCGAAGACCAGGATGCGAACTATCAACTGGTGTATCTGGTGCCACTCGATCAGAAGAAAGAACTGCACGGCATCGATGCCAGACAGATCCGCACGTTCGAAAGAAGCGGGCGCAATGTGCGCTCGCTGCTGGGCTTTGCCTGGCAACTGGCCCGAGTGGTTCTCAAGGAAAAACCCGATGTCGTGCATTTGCACAGCACCTTTTCCGGAGTCATCGGCCGTTGCGTCTGCGTACTCTTGAAGCCTTGGCGTTCGCCGAAAATCATCTATTGCCCACATGCCTTTTCGTTCCTGATGGAAAGCTCGCCGACCAAGCAAAAGATCTACTCGCTGATCGAGCGCGTTTTGCAGAAAGTCACCGACACGATCATTTGCGTCAGCCAGTACGAGTTGGACAAAGCCGCTGCGTTTGGCATCGAGCGCAAGCGCATGAAGCTGATCTACAACGGCATCCATCACAAGGATGAAGCACGCAAAACCGAAGGGGCGGAGCCAATTCATCTGCTGTATGTCGGCCGCTTCGACTATCAAAAGGGTTTCGACGTATTGCTCAAGGCTTACGCCAAGGTTCAGCGCAGCGACCTGAAACTGACGGTGGTGGGCAGTGCGGTCAACGAGGATTCTGTCGAATGCCCGCCGATGGAAGGGGTTGAATATTTGTCCTGGGTGACGCCCGCCGAAGTTCAAGCGCTGTATCAGAAAGCCGACGCGTTGATCGTCCCGAGTCGCTGGGAAGGCTTTGCCATGGTGCCGCTGGAAGGCATGGCCCTGGGCTTGCCGGTGATCGCCAGTGACTGCACTTCGTTGCCGGAACTGGTCAGCCACGGTGTGTCCGGCTACGTATTCCCGGCCGGCGACCATCAGGCATTGGCAGAACGTTTGATGAAAATCCAGAAGCCTGCGTTGAACGCCCTGGGCATCGAAGGTCGGCGGATCGTGCGCGAGCGTTTCAGCGCCGCGTTGATGATTCGCCAGACCTACGACGTGTATTCCGCTCCATCTTATTAAGTAGAAATCAGCTTATGAACGTAACGATCTTGCATGGCTACAGTGCGTCCAATTCCGGTGACGGTCTACTCGTCGATCTGGCCATTGCGCTGGTGCAGCGCAACTTTGGTGACGACACGTCGATCAGCGTGGTGGCGTCCGATCCCGAGTCTTTCAATTACTTGCCGTACAAGCGCTTTGACGCGCCGGTGATGGCGGCCAAGGGGCTGGGCCGGGTCAAGCAAGCGGTGTTCCTCAATCAGTCTTACGCCGGTCTGGCGGATCTGTTGAAGAAGACTGATTTGATCGTCGGCGTCGGTGGCGGCTACATGCGCTCCAAGAGCGCCTTCGAACACATCAAGTTGAAACTCGGCCACGCCAAGCAACTGGAAACCGCGATTCTCAGCAAAGTGCCGTCGGTGTACTTGCCGCAGAGCATCGGCCCGTTCCACGGTGAGAGCAGCAAGATTGTCGAGCATTACGCGAGTGCCGATGCGGTGTTTGTGCGGGATAACCATTCCTCGGCGATTTTCGATGCTTACGAGAATGTCTACCGCGCGCCGGATCTGGCCGTGCAGTCGCTGGCCAGCAAGATTCTCTCGCAGCCCAAGTTCACCCGCTGCGCATCTTCGCCCGCCACGGTTTGCGTAGTCCTGCGCAAACCACCTGCGTGGAGCAAGGAGAAGAAAGTTGCCTACGTGGCCAATCTGAAGTTGCTGCTGCAGCGTTTGAAGAACAAAAGCAAAGTGGTGTGCGCGGTGCAAAGTGCAGTGCGCGGCAACGATGACGGCGCGTTCTATCGCGAACTGGGGATTACCGAAGACTTGCTGCCGTTGAAGGCGACGCTGGCCAAGTATCAGCCGGATCTGGTGATTTCCGTGCGCCTGCACGGTGCTATCGAATCGTTGTTGTCCGGGGTTCCGGCGTTCCACATCAGCTATGAGCGCAAAGGCTTTGGCGCCTATCAGGACATGGGCGTCGAGGACTGGGTGATCAACGGCGGCGACATCGATGTCGACACCATCATCAACACGGTTTACGCGCCCAATGCCTTGTCGAGTTTCGGCAAACGCCTGACCGACACCTGCCGCGAGATCGAGGCAAAAACAGTGATCATGGACGACATCATCAAAGGCGTCGTTCGATGATATTTCGGCTATTGCTTCGCGGCGGAGCATTAGGCGCGAAGTTTTTGCTGGTGCTCGCCATCACCCATTACCTGGGTTACGAAGCACTGGGGTTCTATGGCGTGGTGGTGGCGGCGTCGTTGATTGCATCGAAGTTTTACAGCGTCGGCTTCAGCTCCGAGATCAATCGGTTGATCAGCGTCGGTGGCAGTTCGCGGCGCGTGGTCGACAAGGTTTTGCTGCTGTATCTGGCGGTCGGGCTGGCGTTGTCGATCGTGACGGTGCTGATTTATTCACTGTTCCAGGAGGTGCAGGCGACCACGGCGCTGATCGCCTGCGTGACGCTGGTGCTGCTCACCGAACACCTGTCGTTTGAAATCAATTCCTTCGTGTTTTCCGCGCAGAAAGCCACGGCCGGTGCGCTGCTGTTTTTCATCAAGACCGGTCTGTGGGCGCTGCTGGCGGTGGGCGGGATGATGCTCGGCTGGGTCTCGGGAATCGCCAGTGTGTTGTGGCTGTGGGTGATCGCCAACGTTCTGGTGATCGTTGCCGGTTACTGGATTGTGGTGAACGTCCATCACGGGCGGACACAGGGCTCGCTCAACACCGCGACCGTGTGGAAAGCCGGGTTGCCGTTTTATCTGGGCACCGGTTTGATCGCGTTGAGCCAATACGCCGAGCGTTTTCTGATTATCGACATCGAACCCTACGCCAGCCTGGGTAAATACGTTTACGCATGGTCGGCGGCCAACACCTTGCAGGCGCTGTCCTACGCGGTGGTGGCGGTGGTGGCGATTCCGGTCCTCGCCAAGCGCCATCAAGCCGAGCAGCAGCCGTTCACGGTCAGGGAATTGTTCGTCAACAAGTGGGTAATGCGCTCGTTGCTGGTGTCGGCGGCAGTGTCGGTGGCGATTTATCTGTTCTTCAACATCGTGCTCGATTACGTCGCCACGAGCGTGCCGCGTCCGGACAATGCGATCCTCGGCGTGCTGATCTTTTCCTTCGCCTTGCGCGCGATTGGCGACATCGTCTGGGGCGGGCTGATTGCCTCGCGCAACAGCCGTGTGTCACTGGCCAGCGCAGCGATTTGCTTGCTGGTGTCGCTGCCAGTCAGTTACGTGCTGATCAAGCACTATTCGATTTATGGCGCGGCGTGGGGCAACGTGTTCGCGATCATCGTGCAGCTCGGCGTGATTGCCGTGTTGACTCGCGTCACCCGCGCCAAGCAGGTGCCGGCATGGGGTTGAAGCTGCCGTGCATCGAGTTTCGCGGTAGAAAATTCGACTCCTCGATTTCGTTCCTGATCCTGTTCACCGGGTTGTTTCTGTCAGTTGCGATGCCGCTGCTGGTTCCGCGCGCTCCTGGCCCGGATGCCATGACGTTGTGGTCGTCTTACGCGCGGGCTGACAACTGCAATTTCTGGAACCCGTTCTCGCCGGATCGCTCGTCCTACGAGTGTTCGGCGTTCCTGCTGCGGCCCACCGGGATCAACCTGACCAATGCCTGGGCCTACGGGATGTTCTGCAATTTTTTCCTCACGGCGATTCCGGTGGTGGTGTTTCGGCGTATGCCGCTGACGATTTTCGGCACGCTGTGTCTGTGGGGCATCGTGCGCTCGTTTTTCCTGGAAAACCTGACCAAGGAAATCATCGTCTCGGTGGCGATTTTGAGCATTCTGCTCAGCTCGCTGACGCGCAAGTATCGCGTTGGATTTTTCCTCTCGGCAGTGATCTACGGCGTACTGATCCGGCCGTACTGGATTCTGTTTTCGTTGTCGTGGGTCGGCGTGTGCGTGATGAAGAAGTACGTCTCGCGCGTGACCTTTTTCCTGATGTTGTTCCTGTTCTATCTGGCGGTCGCCACGGCGATTCAGTTGGCGCTGGGGTTCCCGGTGTCGTCGATTCGCGCCAGTAACAATGAACTGCGTACAGCGGGCGAGGAGGGGTCGAAGTCGTTGATTGTCTCGTGGTTGAGCGGCAGCGATTTCGTCTCGCAAGCGCTGGACTCGATGATCATTTTCTTCCGGCTGTCGTTCCCGGTGGAGCTGATCATGTTGTCCGGGCCGGGTCAGGCGATCTTCGTCGCGTTGATGATCATGACCGCGCTGTTGCTGTTCAAAGTCATCACTTCGACCGACTACAAAGGCGCACCGATCCAGACCAAACCCAAGGAACTGATCGCGATTCCACTGGCGTTTTTGCTGGTTCAGGGCTTGTTCGAGCCGGACTTCGGCTCTTTCGCCCGACACTTCTCGATGGTGGTCCCGGTGTTGTTCGTGGGATTGGGATTGATGCTGCGGGCGCACAAACCGGCGCAGGTTGAATCAAGAGTTCTGAATTGAGGCAGGTCATTATGTCGAGCAAGAAAAAGTCGCTGGAGATCGAAACCCTGCGCGGCCTGGCGTGTTTGCTGCTGGTGCTGTATCACGTCATCGGTCCGCTGGGCGGCGGCTTGAAAATCGACATCGGCTCGCCGTTCCGGGTGCTCGCCGATTCCATGGTGTACGTGAGGATGCCGCTGTTCACCTTTATTTCGGGCTACATCTATTCGATCTACAAAATCCGTGGCAATGACTTTTCCGCGTTCTTCAGCGGCAAGGTGCGGCGGTTGATCGTGCCGCTGTTTTGCGTGGGCGTACCGTTTTCGGTATTGCAGGCGGTAGGGCCGGGCGTGAACAAGGACGTCGGCGTGATCGACGCGCTGTTGTCGTTCTATGTGCCGATCAACCACTTCTGGTTCTTGCAGGCGGTGTTCATCATTTTCATGTTCGTCGGGCTGCTGGAATGGCGTGGTTTACTGCGCACGCCGACGCGTCTGTTTTTGCTGTTTGCGTTTGCGGCGGCGGTGTTTCTGCTGCCAGCGTTTCCGGTGGATGCGTTCGGTATCAACGGCGCGATTTACCTGCTGCCATTTTTTGTAGCGGGGATGATCGGCCAGGAAAACGTCGATGCTTTGAAGCAACGCTTCAAGCTGATCGGGCCAGTGGTGTTCGTAATGATTTCGCTGACGCTGCTGTACGTGGCAGCGCTGGATCGCGAATTGATTGTCGATCGTCGTAGCCTGATCGGTTTGACCGTGGGTTGCGTGTCCTGCATCGCGCTTTTGTCGAGTGATATGCGATCCAGGGCGCTGACCTGGCTTGGCGGCTATTCCTATGCGATCTTCCTGTTTCATGTGCTGTTCGCTGCCACTTCGCGCTTCATCCTTGGACGCCTCGGTGTGAAGGATGAAAGCCTGTTGGTATTCGGCGGCGTAGCCTGTGGCTTGCTTGGGCCGGTAGTGTTGTCGATGATTTTCAGTCGCTTCAACTTCACCTCTGTGCTGTTTCTCGGTGAGCGTGCGGCGGCGAAAAAACCAGTTAAAGACTCACGGATTGTTCCGGTTAAGGATGTGCCTCATGTACGCGGTTGATGATGCGAGCCCCACCGCTGCTGTGGTCGAAGTCGGCGATGCGCGCGAGCGTTTTGCTCAGTGGCGTGAAGGCAAGGCGGGCAAGGTTCTGGCGATCTCGGTGATTGGCGATAGCTACAGCGCCGGGCAGGATTTTTATCTGAATAAATTCGTTCAGCGGTTGGTCAAGGAGACCGGTTTTGCCGGTCCCGGCTATGTCGGTTTCAACCACGGCGCGGCGCTTGGCGGGACGCATTTCAAGTACACGCGTACCAGTGAAAAGTACTTTAGCGGAGACTGGAAAGTATCCGCGCTTGGCCAGGCCAGTCCCGACAGCCGTACCGTGACGGGGCGGCCGGGTGCATGGCTGGAAGTTGATGCCAAGCCGACAGCGACGATCAACACCGCCGTCACTCAAGCTAAATTGCTCTATCTCGGCAACGGCGAATCGAGTGAGCTGCGCTATCGGTGGACGCCTTCGGATAACTGGCAACCATTGCAACTCGCAGGGGAGAGTGTTCAGGAGGTGCCGTTGCCTGGTACTTCGTCAGCGGCAGATTGGCGGTTGCGCCTGGAAGTGGTGCATGGCGCACCAACGCTCTTCGGCTTGTGGATGAGTAACGAGGAGGGCGGCGTGCGCGTGTCGAAACTCGCGGCGTCGGGTGCGGCGTCCAAGGATTTCTATCACGACGATGGTCGTTGGCAGGCGCAGTGGAAAGCCGTGGTATCGAAGATCCCGGCGGACATCTATCTGATCATGCTCGGTGGCAACGATCAGGGTTTTGGCGTGAAGCCTGAGGCCTATCTGAAGAACGTTCAGGGGCTGGTGCGGATGATCCGCGAGATTCAACCGGCAGCGAGCATCAACCTGATCATGCGTCAGGACACCACGCGCTCGAGTGCTTATCCGATGTCGGCTTACGCGCAGGTTCTGCAGCCGTGGGCGCATGCCGAGCACCTCGGGTTCGCCAATCTGCAATGCGCGTTTGGTGCCGACTTCAAGCGTTACGCCGGCGCGATGATCGGGCCGGACAAGATTCATCCGGTGCCGGAAACCGGTGGCAAGGTGATTGCCGATTACTTCTACCGAATGATCTCGGGTGGCAGCGAGGCGGTGTCGCCGCAGGATACCTGCGGCGCCGCCGTGCGATAGGCTCTCAGGCCTTTTCGAACGTGTCCAGATGACTCAACAGCTCCGCTGTTTTACGTGGCATCAGCTGCAGATCACAGCGGGTTTCCACGTTGATGATGATCGCCGGATCGTTGCAGCAGATGCGTACGCGGAAGCGCCAGTCGCTGAAAATCATCTTCAGGCCGTCGCGATCGTCGACTTCCAGCGCCTGCTCGCCATAAAGCTTTTTTAGGTGAGCGAGCAGGGGATAGGGATCGAGCAGCGGATGGCGAATATCCCCGGACGAGGGGAACATGCCGATGCGTTCCACCATCAGCGACGCACCCAGCCACGGCTGGTTGGCGCTGGGCATCGACCGATGCCGTGACAACCAACTCATCATCCCGAGGTTGCCCACTTCCAGTCCGCTGTCTGCTGCGTGTTGTGCAATGTTCATGGTTGTCTGCCTGAATGAGGAGTGGGTGCAGGGCGCTTAGCGGGTCTTGAGATACACGTTTTCGTAACAGAAATTGCTCGCCTGCAAATAACCCTCAGCGTCGCCGCAATCGAAGCGCAGACCCTTGAACTTGTAGGCCAGCACGCGACCTTCCCGAGCCTGTTTCATCAGCGCGTCGGTGATCTGGATCTCGCCACCCTTGCCCGGTTGGGTATCGGCGATCAGGTCGAAGATATCCGGGGTCAGGATGTAGCGGCCGATGATCGCCAGGTTCGACGGCGCGTCTTCAGGGCTGGGTTTTTCCACCATGTGGCTGACCCGGTACAAGCCTTCGCCGATCTGCTCGCCGGCGATCACGCCGTACTTGTGAGTCTGGTCGCGCGGGACTTCCTGAATCGCCACGATCGAGCAGCGATGCTCTTTGTACAGCTCGATCATTTGCGCGAGTACGCCGTCGCCTTCGAGGTTCAGGCACAGGTCATCGGCCAGCACCACGGCGAACGGTTCGTCACCGATCAGCGGGCGGCCGCTGAGAATTGCGTGACCGAGGCCTTTCATTTCCACCTGACGGGTGTAGGAGAAGGTGCAGGTGTCGATCAGCTCGCGAGTACCGGCGAGGAATTTTTCCTTCTCGGTACCACGGATCTGATGCTCGAGTTCGTAGCTGATATCGAAATGGTCTTCCAGCGCACGCTTGCCGCGCCCGGTCACCAGCGCCATGTGTTGCAGACCGGCGTCGCGTGCTTCTTCAACGGCGTACTCGATCAACGGCTTGTTGACGATAGGCAGCATTTCCTTGGGCATGGCTTTGGTCGCCGGCAAGAAACGCGTGCCATAGCCGGCAGCGGGGAACAGACATTTACGAATCATAAAAGCATCCTGGACATTCATGGCGCACAGTTGACGTGCGTGCAATAACGAATGATTGCAAGTTTCAATGATTATTGAAGGTGTACTTTAATACCCGAGTCGGGTAGTTGTTGGCAATTGGCAGTTAGTGTGGAGGGCACTAATGTTATTAGATGTCGATTTGAGCGCTGTTAGTTATTTTTAGTCGGTATCGGTTGATAGTGATGAGTGCGGTGGAGTGCTAATAAGTACCAGGCAATACAGTTTGGCCTGAAAAAATATTTATGGCCAGTGATTGAACTGTTTTTGTTTTCGGTTGTTGTCGCCTTGTTGTGTGAAGTACGACACACATTACATGGATGAGGCTTGACACGCTACTTGGCAGTTTCTCCTCTATGGACCGCGCTATGAAGATTCTGGTAACCGGTGGCGCCGGCTATATCGGCTCGCACACCACACTCGCGCTACTTGAAGCGGGCTACGAAGTTGTTGTTCTGGATAATCTTTGCAACAGCAGCGATGCGGCCCTGCACGCGGTCGAAGCGATTTGCGGCAAAAGTGCGCTGATGATTCGCGGCGATGTCTGCGATCGGGCCATGCTCGACCGGATCTTCCACGAGCATGCGATCGACGCTGTGTTGCATTTCGCCGGGCTCAAGGCCGTAGGCGAGAGCGTGCGCAAGCCGCTTGAGTATTACGAAACCAACGTCAGCGGCAGCATCACCCTGTGTCAGGCGATGGCGGCGGCCGGCGTGTATCGGCTGGTGTTCAGCTCGTCGGCCACGGTCTACGGCGCGCCGGAGCAGATGCCGATTCGCGAGGATTTCCCGACCGGCAATCCGACCAATCCCTACGGCCAATCCAAGCTGATCGTCGAGAACGTGCTGCGCGACCTGAGCCTCGCCGAGCCGCGCTGGAGCATCGCTTTGCTGCGCTACTTCAACCCGATCGGCGCGCATGACAGCGGGCAGATGGGTGAAGACCCGAATGGCATCCCGAACAATCTGGTGCCATATATCAGCCAGGTCGCGGTCGGCAGCCTGCAAGAGCTGTCGATCTTCGGCGACGATTACCCGACGCTCGACGGCACCGGCATTCGTGATTACATCCACGTCGTTGATCTGGCGGACGGGCATTTGAAGGCGTTGCAGTCGATCTCTGCGCGCAGCGGCGTGCACACCTGGAATCTCGGGACTGGCGACGGCTACAGCGTGCTGCAAGTGCTGCGCGCGTTTGAGGAAGCCTGCGGGCAGCCAGTGCCGTTTCGCGTGATGCCGCGCCGTTCCGGTGACGTTGCTGAAAGTTATGCGGACCCGTCGAAAGCTGCGCAAGAGCTAGGCTGGAAAGCCACGCGCAGCTTGCAGCAAATGATGACCGACACTTGGCGCTGGCAGTCGAATCATCCGAAGGGTTATCTCGGATGATGTCGTTTTGCTGCTGTGTAACATCATTTTGACTCAATGTTAGTTTCAGTCAGGTTGTTAGATATCGTCGGGAAAATACACTGGCAATGCGTTTTGCAAGTCCGTAGATATAACCTGCCGTTCGACATTTAGCTGTCAGGTAAAACTGTGAATGAACAACGGATCTTGTGCGCATTTTTAGCGCGCTTGAACTCTACGATCTCTAACGGAATGCCCGATGTTCAGGCTGGATGTTAGAAAGGAGTTGATATGAAGAAGGTAATGGCAGTCGCCCTGTTGTCGATGTTGAGCAACTGGGCAGCCGCCGCTGAAGCGCCGCTTACAGCAGTGACCAATGTTGCAGGTAATGTAGCGGCTTCCCAAGCCCCTGCAGCCAGTACTGCAATGGTTGCCAGTGCAGTAGCGGCGTCCAACAGCGGTGGCAGTGCCAACGGCGGTACCACCGGTACGACGGGTACCACCGGTACAACCGGCACGCACAACTAACAGAAACACGCTGTAGATGCAGTACAAGGTCGCCCGGCGCAAGTCGGGTGACTTTGTTTTTGGATTCGCCCTTGAATAGCGTAGTGCCATTATGACTCGTAGTTTTTATCTTTTGATGTTGGCAAGTATCGCTTTACAAGGTTGCATGTTTTCCCCCGGCCAATACCTGAGCACCCGCGACATCACGCGCCAGGGCGCCAGTGAAAGCAGTCGGGTCGAGCTGATTCCGATCACGCCCAAGTTGATCTCGATGAACCGCGCCACGCAGAAGCGTGAGTCGGTGCCGCAGGAGTTGCTGGCCACGCCGGCCGAGTACCGCATCGGCAACAACGACGTGTTGTACATCACGGTCTGGGATCACCCCGAGCTGACCGCACCGTCCGGCGCGCAGCAGCAGATCGATGCCAACGGCCGTCTGGTGCGTTCCGATGGCACGCTGTATTACCCGTTTATCAAAGAAGTGCAGGCCGCTGGCAAAACCATCCAGCAACTGCGCTCGGACATCGAACAACGACTGTCGGCGTTCATCGCCGAGCCGCAAGTGGATGTCGCCGTGTTGCGCTTCGCCAGTCAGAAAATCGTCGTCTCCGGCGCGGTCACCAAGGCCGGCCCGCAAGCGATTTCGACCAACCCGCTGAGTGTGGTTGAAGCCCTCGGTTCGGCCGGTATCGATACCAACAATGCTGACTTGTCCGGGCTGCTGCTGACGCGCAACGGGCGCACGTTTGCGCTGAATCTGGATACCCTCAATCAGCAGGATTCCGAGCTGCAAAACGTCTTCCTCAAGGGCGGCGATCAGCTGTATCTGCCGTACAACGACAACAAACGCATTTATGTGATGGGCGAGGTCAATCAGCCGCGCGCATTGAGCTTCAAGACTGCCACGATGAACCTCTCGGATGTGCTTGGTTCGGTCGGCGGCTTGAGCCAGACCAGCTCCAACGGTAACGCCGTGTACGTGATTCGCGGTGTGGAAAACCTCGACGTGGAACCGGCGAAAATCTACCACCTGGAGGCTGAATCGCCGGCCGCCATGGTGCTCGCCACGCACTTCGAAGTACGCCCGCAGGACGTGGTCTACGTCGGGCCGGCCAACGTCACGCGCTGGAACCGCTTCATCAGCCAATTGGTGCCGTCGGCGTCGATTGTCGGCACCGGGGCTTCCGCTGCGAAGAACTGGAGCGAATTCACCAACAACAGCAAATAAGGCCCGACTGTGAAGACGTTAAAAGTTGGCGCCTGCCTGATCGCGGCTCTGCTGTTGTGTGGCTGCAATCCACTGATGAGCGCGTCGCTGAACAACCTTAAATCGGCAGTGATCGGCCCGGACGATCTGGACGTGTCGGCGGCCGAAGTGGCCAAGGTTGAATTCGCGCAAATCAAACTGACCACGCCGTCCGGCTCCGGGGTGTTGGCTTTGGTGCGCGAGCGCGACGACCTGCAATTCTGGGTCGCCTCCGGCAAGCAGGTGTTGCTGATGCGCGACGGCCTCGCGGTGCGCAGCATCGGTCTGGGGCTTGAGGGCGATCTGGACGGCACGCGCCTGTCGGCAGATTCGCCGTTCAAAACCGGCCTGCAACACGTCACTGATGGCTACACCAGCCAGCGCTGGATCGATCTCTACCAGGGCCAGCAAGTCGGCGTGCAGCTCAACAGCCGCTTCTCGCGCCAATCCCTGGAAACCCTGGAAATCCTCAACAAGGAATACCGCGTGCTACGTGTCGATGAGCAGATTGACGCCCCGGCCATCGGCTTGAGTGCGACCAATCGTTATTGGGTCGATCCGGTGGACGGATTCATTTTGCAAAGCGAGCAGCAACTGACCGCGCAACTGCGCGTCAGGATTGTGCAATTGACGCCTGATCGCAGGCCTGCTCGGTGAAGCGCCTCAGGGTTCTGTCGGCATGCCTGCTATTGATCACTGGTGTGAGTCAGGCGGCGGTAATCGTCAGCGGCGATGTCGCCAATCCCGGGCCAGTTGAACTGCCGGCGGGCGGGCGTTTGACCGATGTAATCAGCGTGGCCGTGCCGAATGCCGAAGCGTATTGGTTGGCGGGCGTGTTGCTGCGCCAGTCGTTGCTTGAGCAGCAGACCAGGCTCAAGGTCGGCGTGCTGTTCGATCTTGAGGTGTTGGCGCGCATGTCCGCGTTGTTCGACCGGCCGAGCCGGGTAGCGCTGGCTGAGCGCGTGGCGCAGGAGGTCAGGCAGATGCCGGTTACCGGGCGTCAGGTGGCTGATCTGGATCCGGTCGCAATCGAAGTCGGCTTCGCGCGCAACATTCGCCTCGACGATGGCGATCGCCTGATCTACCCGAAACGAGTCGATGAAGTTGAAGTATTCGGCGCGGTCGCCGAGCCGTGCCACTTGCCGTATCAGCCGACGCAAGAAGCCCGTGAATACCTGCAAGGCTGCACCACGCTGACCGAAGACGCAGATGCCGACTATCTCTGGCTGATCCAGCCCAACGGCGTCGTGCGACGGGTCGGCATCGCGCACTGGAATCGCGAGAGCGGGCAGATTCCGGTGGCCGGCAGCAAGATTCTGGTGCCGCTGAAAAATGATGATCTTGATCCGCCTCTCCCTGAATTGAATCAGCAGTTGGCCGAATTTATTGCCACGCAGCTGGCCGAGGTGGTTCGTTGAAGTTACGTTTTGCAGCTGTGTTGTTATTGCCGTGTGGTCTGGCGCATGCCGAGCCGCGAATTACTCAGAATGACTTCGGCGGCGCTGGCCTGTTGCAGACGCCGACGGCGCGCATGGCACCCGCCGGCGAGTTGAGCGTGAACGCCAACCGCACCGATCCCTACAGCCGCTACAGCGTTTCATTGCAGCCGCTGGACTGGCTCGAAGGCTCGTTTCGCTACACCGCGATCACCAACCGGCCTTACGGCCCGGAGTCGCTGAGCGGCAGCCAAAGCTATAAGGATAAGGCGGTCGATGCCAAGGTCCGGCTGTGGCAGGAAAGCCATTGGCTGCCCGACGTGGCACTGGGTTTCCGAGATATCGGCGGTACGGGTTTGTTCTCCAGTGAATATTTCGTCGCCAATAAACGCTACGACAACTTCGATTTCAGCGCCGGCATTGCCTGGGGTTACCTGGGCAATCGCGGCGACATGGACAACCCGTTGGGCTATGTCAGTGATCGCTTCGATACCCGACCCGCCCTCGAAGGCACCGGTGACGTCAACTCCGGCTCGTACTTTCGCGGCAAGCCTTCTTTCTTTGGCGGTGTGAGCTATCAGACGCCCTGGGATCGCCTCAGCCTCAAGCTTGAGTTCGAAGGCAACGATTACAAGCACGAACCCAAGGACAATGTGATCGAGCAGGACTCGCCGATCAACTTTGGTGCGATGTTCAAAGTCAGCGATTCGATCGACGTCAGCGCGGCGTGGGAGCGCGGCAACACGGCGATGTTCGGCGTGACGTTCCACACCAATTTCGCCACCCGTAAAGCGCCGGCCAAGACCTTCGATCCACCGGCCGAACCGCTGCCGGCGAAGGCGCCAACCACGCCGATGGATCAGGTGAATTGGGCCGAGGTGTCGCAGCGTCTGCAGCAAAATGCCGGTTACAAGGTCGAGCGCATCAGCCAGCGCGGCTCGGAGTTGTTCGTGTATGGCGAGCAGCAGCGCTACTTCCATTCGGCGAAAGCAGTGGGCCGCGCGAGCCGGATTCTCGATAACAGCGTCAACGACGATATCGACTGGTTCACCTTGGTCAACAAGCGCTACGACCTGCCTCTGGAAGAAACCAGTGTGCCGCGCCAGACCTTTCGCGAGGTGATCAACAACGAGGAACCGCTGCAGTCGCTGCACCGCACCACCGAGGTCAACCCGGCGATGCCGCACAACGAGAAAACCCTCTACACCCAGACCGCGCAGCCATTCAGCTACGGCGTCGGGTTGGGCTTCAAGCAAAACGTCGGCGGACCGGATGGCTTGCTCTATCAATTCAGTGCCGACGCGGATGCCGAGTACCGCTTCAACCGCAACACCTGGTGGAGCGGTCTGCTCAGTGCCAACATCATCAATAACTTCGACAAGTTCGTGTACGACGCGCCGAGCGGCCTGCCGCGTGTGCGCACCGACGTGCGCAAATACTTGACCACCTCCGAAGTGACCATGCCGCTGTTTCAGGTCAGTCACGCCGAGCAGTTGGATAAGGACTTGTACGGGATGGTGTACGGCGGTTATCTGGAATCGATGTTCGCCGGCGTCGGGGGCGAGGTGTTGTTCCGTCCGACCGGGGCGCGTTGGTCGGTGGGGGCGGATCTGAACTACGTGCGTCAGCGTGAATTCGATCAGGGTTTTGGTCTGCGGGATTACTCGGTGGTGACCGGGCACATTACTGGCTACACCGACTTGCCGTACGACACGCTCGCGGCTGTGAGCGTCGGGCGTTATCTGGCGGGTGACTGGGGTGGCACGCTGGATATCTCGCGCGAGTTTTCCAACGGTGTGCGCTTTGGTGCCTGGGCGACCATAACTTCAGCGAGCAGTGCGGAATATGGTGAAGGTAGCTTCGATAAAGGTATTTATCTGTCGATTCCGTTCGACGAATTGATGAGCATGTCGACTATGCGCCGGGCCAACCTGGTTTGGGCGCCTTTGACTCGTGACGGTGGTGCGCGGCTTAACCGCGGCTATCAGTTGCATGCGATGACTGATAGTCGTGAGGACGATATGTTTTATCGCAACTTTGGCAAGATTACTGAGTGATTGGCTTGGGCGGGGTTTTTTGATTGAGTACATATCCGTTGCTGCGGTGATGACTGCTTTTGGTTCCGCCCTGACGGCGGGTCACTTTTGCAAACGCCCAAAAGTAACCAAAACGCTGTATCCCTGACGTTCGGCCCTCGCTGGGGCTCGGGTTCCTTCGCTCCGGGATCGATACGGGGGCATCGCCTCCGGTTTGCTGCGCTGCACCTCCTCTCGATGTGTTTGGCTGCGCCAAACGGTCGCTACGCTCCCACCCCCGGATCAATCCCTCCACTCAGCCTGCCGACGGGCGCTCGAGATCAAGAGCGGTACTCGAGCTAACGCTCATTGTGTTGAGTGGTGAGAAGCGAAGTGCGGTTTTCGGGTGGATATCAAAACTGTGGGAGCTGGCTTGCCAGCGATGGCGTCGGATCAGCCGACATCAATCTTGGCCTGACACTCTGTCCACAAGCCACCCTCAACCAAATCCCACCCACAAAAAAGGGGACTTTCGTCCCCTTGCGCTGTTGCCTTGTGCTTGGTCAAACCATCAATAGATGTCCTTCGACAGCAGGGTGAACGGTGTCTTCACCAGGATTTTCAGGTCCAGCCACAGCGACCAGTTATTGATGTACTTCAGATCGATTTCAACACGCTTTTGCATCTTGTCGATGGTGTCGGTCTCGCCTCGGCAACCGTTGACCTGTGCCAGACCTGTGATGCCCGGTTTGATTCGGTGGCGGGCCATGTAGGCGAGGATTTTCCCCGAGTAGTAGTTGTTGTGCGCCACGGCATGTGGACGCGGGCCGACCAGTGCCATGTGCCCTTGCAGCACGTTGAACAGTTGCGGGAGTTCGTCCAGCGATGTGCGGCGTATGAAGCGACCTACCGCGGTGATGCGCGAGTCGTTGCGGCTGGCCTGTTTGACCTCAAGGTCATCGTGCATGCGCATCGAGCGGAATTTCCAGACCTTGATCACCTTGCCGTTCCAGCCATGGCGATCCTGCTTGAAGAACACCGGGCCTGGCGAGTTGAGTTTGACGGCCAGAGCAATTGCCAGCAGCACCGGGCTCAACATGATCACCGCCAGCAGGGCGACGCTTTTCTCAACCAGACTTTTGCTCAATGCTGCGGTCGGGCGACTGGTCAGCGGGCTTTCGTTCAAGTAAATCGCCGGCAGACCGTCCACGACTTTCACCGAGTGGTTAAGCAGCGTCAGGCTGTTCAAGTCTGGCACCCAGACCACGTCCACGTTGGCCCCGAGCAGATCGACGTACATGGCTTCGATGTTGGCGGCTTCAGACAGGGCGAGGGTGATGTACAAACGACGGATGTCGTGGGTTTTGATCAGCTCGAGCAAGTCTTCCTGAGCGCCGACAACGCGTGGAGCATCGGAATCCAGAACCGGCAGGGCGCCGTTGCTGACCAGACCGACCAGAGGCAGGTCTTCGATCAGGCTCAACTTTTTCGCGAGCCCCAGTGCCAGTTCGCCGGTACCGACGATCAGGGTTTTCTGGGCACTTGTGCGAGAGCGCTGGTAGAACTTCGAAAAGGCATGCAGCGGTGCGTACAGCAGCGCCTGGCCGAGGAAGCCGTAAACCGCCCAGCTCAGGATCACCTGCCGCGAAAACAGCTCATCGGCCTTGCACACGAACGCGATGAAGGCCAATGCGGCCATGGTCATCGACCAGCCCATGAGCAGACGCCCCAGCCCCGTCAGGTAGTTGTCGCGTTTGCGGTATACGCCGGTGAAGGTGTACGCCGGAACCGAAGCCAATACCGCCAGCGTTGCGCACATTCGGTAATAGAACGCGACGGTTCCAGTGTGCTGCTCAGCCAAGATGAACAGGAGTGCAACAATAAAGGTCTGTGCCAGCGCCCATTGCCCCCAAAAGGTAAGTCCCTTGAGGTCAGTGTTTCGATTGATACGTAATGTGAGATCCATGCGATATCCCCAAAAGACTTCCATTCAGGTTTCGACAGTTGAAGTCTGAGTTGTTAATTAGGCTTATTGTTTTTGTTTGCGCTTGAGTAACAACGTCGATATGCCGAACTGTCGTCAGTCAATAGACTAAGTTATTGCCGGGGATGCTGTCTGACGAGTTCTAACAGGTGGCAAAGTGCAACTATCGAATTTTGTCTGATAATCGAGCGTTAGAAAACGTCGAGCAACAGAGGGTGTATTTAATAGTTTATTTGCTACTGTAGGAGGGGCGGGGATAGCGAGGTGTAATCAAGGAGGAGGATGAAACCAGACAGAGTGCTTTTTTATTTTTGTAGTTGCACTGTATGTCTGTTTGTTTTGCAGATGGAGCCAGGGCTTATTACGCTACTACTTCCTGGATCAGGCAATAGCCGCGGTTTCTCACGGCACGAAACAATCGTTCACCGTTGCTGGCGCCTTTGAACTTGTCTTGTAGGCGACTCAGGCACATCTCCAGTCCGCGATATTGCTCAGGCTCTCGGCCAATGCTGAGGATCAGTTCGTCGCGACTGACAACACGCTCTTCATGGTGAAGCATCTTCTTGACCAGCGCGGCTTCCAATCCAGTCAGGCTGATCTCGATATCTTCTTTGACCAGTACGCCTTGATCGTTATCGAGATGCCAGGCTTCAGTGCAGGAGTTGTCGCACTGATCAGTTTGAGTGGCGCCGCCGGCTTCTGCTGTTGTTGCGCGAACGCTCTGGAATGGATTTGCAGTTTGTGCGGCCAACCATTCTGCCTCGAGGGTTGCCAATATTCGCTGGGTATCGTGTTCAATACTGCGTGCGACATTTTTCCTTGTGCCGCTTGGGTAAGTGAACTCCATCAGCATGGGAGCGGAAGAGGGCGAAGTAGCACCTTCAATAAACATTTGTGCCTGAGAGGTGCCAAACGAATTGAAGCGTTCGCTGGACAGGATGCTCTCAAGTTCGCGTTGCGACGTTGTGCTATTGGTCACAACGACAAAATATTTTCTTGGGAGGGTTGTACTAGTTTCCATGTCTCTCTCCTAAAGTACGCACCAAAATTGGCGAAAAAGATAAATCGGCAGGCGAGCAATGACTTCCTTGGAAGTAATCCACAGGCAGGGTCTGGGCCGAAAAATGGCCCTCGATAAATTCCACTCGTTCTGCTGCTATGTTGTTAAGTTTATTGTTATGTTGTTGCGCTCATTCAATTGCTGAGAAATCAACGGATGTGAAGTACTACGAGAGCTATATGGTTGCATCAGACGATCCTTCGTACGTATGCAAAAGGGTGGCTGCCCTTGATCAGGCAGTCGATATCAGGCCCCGCAGCAGGCGATAGCCATGGCCGCGGATGCTCTGAATCGCGTTTGTACCATACATGTCCTTGATTTTTCCACGCAAGCGACTGATGGATTTCTCCAGTGCCCTCGGGTCGTAGAAATTGGTATTGAGCCCCATGATACTGGCGATTTCATCATGGCTGAGAATGTGGTTACTGGTGTGCGCAAACGCTTCGAGGATCTTCATTTCGGCAAACGAGATATCGAGTTTCTGGTTGGCGTTAAGCAGGCATATGCGCGTGGGGTCGAGCGTCAGGCTGATGTCGCGTTGCCATTCTTCACTGCTGAAGAACTCTCCAAGCAACTCAGTGTCATCGTCGGACAAGGTATTGAGCTTGATACAAAAGTCCGCACCAGCCAGGTAGTACCTGATCTTGTTAAACGCGCCGCGACCAGTGATGACCGCGCAAATGATGGATTTCAAGTTGTCACTACGCAGGCTTTCCACCAGCGCGAGATTGTCTTCGAGTGCTTGAGAGCTGTCGATGACAATAAAGATCGCCCGATAAGAGGTGGAGTATTCATTCTGCTGATATGAACTAGTGTACGAACTGACCTCAAGCGCCAAATCGGTCTGCACGTGCTTTGCCAGTAGCGCTCTAAAATGCTCAGCCACAACGAGGGTACGGCCCAGAGTGAGTACACCGGGTTCGTTATTTGTCGGGCGCGGACTTCTAGTCGCCAAGTTCCCTGAGAGCATCATGCATTGACTCGAATTAAGTGCTGACATCGGGATGTTAAAGCACCGGTTCTCATCTGTGACTGACAATTGGTAACATTTGGACGGATTTTAGACGTAGCCCGCGAGTTTTCTAACAATAATTAAGCTTTTCAAGCTTTTAGTTGCTTTTCTCGAGACTGTGAACTAGCTGGAGTAGAGGGCTTAGATGGTGGCAATGTGAAATTGTGCCACTATTTTGAATCGATGGCGACCGCTTTATTCATGTCCTTTTGCCACTGTCTGGCCATCTCTAAGTAATGTGAGATGCATCACACTTTATTGGTTCGACGGATTTTTATCTACTAACTGCTTAAATTTTTCCTGATTAGTTCGTAGGCGGACGTTTATTAACATGGCTTGAGTGTGCGTTTTGATAAGACATACTCTGCGTCGCCTGTGCAGGCAATGGATCTCGATATCCGATTGTTTTACTTCAGATACTCAATTCCTGAGTGCGGTTAAACGAGGCGCTCGCCAAGAGCACTCTGACGGAGGATTAATGGATTTCTGGACCTTTTTCCAGGTGTTGATTTTAGGTGCGGTGGAAGGTCTGACCGAATTCTTGCCAATCTCAAGTACCGGCCACCAGATCATTGTCGCTGATCTGCTGGAGTTCGGCGGCGAGCGCGCCATGGCGTTCAATATCATTATTCAATTGGGCGCCATTCTTGCTGTTGTCTGGGAGTTTCGGCCGAAGATCTTCGAAATCGTCAAAGGCCTGCCTACCGAGCGTAATGCTCAACGCTTCACCCTCAACTTGCTCATAGCCTTTATGCCAGCCGTGGTCTTGGGCGTGCTGTTCGCTGACACCATCCATCACTACCTGTTTAACCCGATTACCGTTGCCGTGGCATTGGTGATCGGCGGCATCGTGATGCTGTGGGCGGAACAGCGCAGGCATGTGGTGAGCGTCGAGCATGTCGATGACATGCGCTGGTCAGATGCGCTGAAGATCGGCCTCGTGCAGTGCCTGGCGATGATCCCCGGCACTTCGCGCTCCGGCTCGACCATCATCGGCGGTTTACTGTTTGGCCTGTCGCGCAAGGCTGCTACCGAATTCTCGTTCTTTCTGGCAATGCCGACCATGGTCGGTGCGGCGGTTTACTCTGGTTATAAGTACCGTGACCTGTTCCAGCAAAGCGATCTGCCGGTGTTTGCGCTGGGATTTGTCACCGCGTTCGTTTTCGCGATGATTGCCGTGCGTGGCTTGCTCAAGTTTATTGCTAACCACAGTTACGCCGCGTTCGCCTGGTACCGGATCGGGTTTGGCTTGCTGATTCTGGCGACGTGGGGGTTTGGCTGGGTGAACTGGACGGCGGCAGCGGCGGGGTGATCACTGACTGCTGATCAGTGCGGCGATGGCCAGATCACTCAGCTGTGCTTCTGGCGACTCCTGACGAAAACGCTGCAGGGCTGACGTGAAATACGCCGCTTGCAGCATGCCGTCACTTGCCAGATAAAGCCGCGCGTCTTCGAGCTCCTCGGCGGAGTAAACACGTTTAAAGTTTTCGGTGGTGTTATTGGTAGCCGAGAAGGGCGTGAGCAGCAGCACGGCAATGGAAAGCCCGGAGAACTGCGTGACTTCCCAGGGTGTTTCGGTTTGCCCCATGCAGAAACCGTCGCAGTGCGCATAAGTGTTGGAGGTGACGCTGAACAAAACGAGGAAAGTGAAGCGCTTGAAACCAGTGAAATTGAACGCGGGCATACTCGAACGACATCCTGTCAGTAGATCAAAAAAATTTTCAGCCGCAGGCAACGTTCATTCGTTGCCCACAAGCTCAAGGGATCAATCAGCGGCCTTCCAATAACTCGGCAGCCTGATCCAGCAACGCCAGCGGATCCTTGGCCTTGTGAATATCCACCGACAACAACTGGCGAAACTTGCGCGCCCCCGGAAAACCGGTGCCCAAGCCAAGTACGTGGCGCGTGATGTGATGCATCGAACCACCGGCAGCAATGTGCGCCGCGATATAAGGCCGTAACTGCGCCAGCGCCTCGGCCCGAGTAATCACCGGCGCCGTACTGCCAAACAACTGCTGATCCACTTCGGCCATCACATAAGGATTGTGATACGCCTCACGGCCCAGCATTACCCCGTCGAAAGTCTGTAAATGCTCGTGGCAAGCTTCCATCGTCTTGATTCCGCCGTTGAGGATGATCTCAAGTTCCGGAAAATCTGCCTTCAACCGCGCCGCCACGTCGTAACGCAGAGGTGGAATGTCGCGGTTCTCCTTCGGCGACAACCCCTCGAGAATCGCAATCCGCGCATGCACGGTAAAACTCGTGCACCCGGCGTCGCGCACCGTACCGACGAAATCACACAGTTCTTCGTAACTGTCGCGCCCATTAATACCGATCCGATGCTTCACCGTCACCGGAATCGACACCGCATCACGCATCGCCTTGACGCAATCAGCCACTAATTGCGGATGAGCCATCAGGCAGGCGCCAATCATGTTGTTCTGCACCCGGTCACTGGGGCAGCCGACATTGAGATTGACCTCGTCGTAGCCATGCTCCTGGGCCATGCGTGCGCACGCGGCCAAGTCCAGCGGAACACTGCCGCCCAACTGCAACGCCAATGGATGCTCGGCATCGCTATGACGCAGGAAGCGTTCGTGATCGCCATTAAGCAGCGCGCCAGTGGTGACCATCTCGGTGTAGAGCAGGGCATTTTTCGACAGGATGCGCAGGAAAAACCGGCAATGGCGGTCAGTCCAATCCATCATGGGTGCTACAGAAAATTTACGATTCATAAAACCTTGATTTTAAAGGCCTGCAGCGTAATTTCATGCTATTGTTCGTGTACATTTCAGGGGTCGAAATGACGGTTTCGGTACACCTGGGGTACACGCCGTGCGCATAAAAGGTATGCCTCGGGTACTAGTAAATGAACAGTGAGTGAACACGAGCATGGCTTCTTTGCAACAGCTCCCCAGCGGCAACTGGCGTGTCTTGATCCGAGTCAAAGGCCACAAAACGATCAGCTCTACGTTTTCATCCGAGAAGCTGGCAAAGGCTTTCGCGAAAGAAAAGGGGCGTCAGCTTGAAGAAATCAAAGCCACTGGCAGGACGGCAGCTCCTAAAGGCTCGACTGTTGGTCATTATATAGACGACTACCTGGATTACATACAGCCCGGACGAACGCTTCAGCGGAGCGCTCTCTTCATCTACAGTGCCCTGAAGGATCGATTCGGGAATATTGGGATCGAGCGTCTATCCAAAAGCCACCTAGATGCTTTCATCGAGGCCAGGAAGAAAGAAGGCGTACAGGGCCAGACCATTGCAGGCGATCTCTCTTTCCTGTCGACGGTTCTGCGTTACTGCTACGACGTAAAGCACTTGGATGTTGATCGGGATATGGCAGACAAGGCTCGCAAAAGTTTGAAGACTAGCCACAAGTTGAGGATCAAAAGCCGAGAGGTTGAATGTGTTCCAACGCAATCGGAGATTGACGCAATCATTGGCGTGTTCGCGACGAAGAAGCGCCAGAAAATTGATATGCCGAAGGTGATCAGGTTCGGGTTGTATACTTCAATGCGACAATCAGAGATATGCAACATCCGGATTGAAGATTTGAGCCATGAAAACAAGGCTGTAATTATTCGTGATAGAAAGCACCCGAACGAAAAAATTGGTAACGACGAAACTGTGCCCTTGCTGCCATCAGCCTGGGAGATTGTTGAAAATTTCATCGGGAGTCGTACATCGGGGCCAATATTCCCGTACAACCCCAAGTCTGTGTCAACCGCTTTCTCGCGTGCACGGGCGGAAGCAGGAGTGGCCCGCCCAGTGAGATTTCATGACTTGCGACACAAGGCAATCACGGACTTCTTTGGAATTGGATTGAGCGTCCCCCAGGTAGCTTTGATGAGCGGACATCGGGACTGGCAAACACTGAAGCGATACACTCACATCAAGGCCTCTGATGTTCATGCTGCTTATAACTCCTTGAATATTAAGCAGCAGGATGCCAAGAATCTTAATGAGCAAATGGCTTGGCTTGTAGAGCAGGTTGGAGAGCTGAGAGCGGCTCAGGCTTAAAAGAGAGAAAGGGGCCAGCGGCCCCTTTCTCTCCTATATGCACTTCCTAGTGAATTCGTCTTGCCCAGTGTTCGTTAATCCGTTAACAAATTCTATTAGTGATGCCTTGGGATAAAGGTAGGCGTCTCCAAAGCGAATGGGCTTGGGCCCCTTTCCATGCTTTCTCCAGTACGCCAAGGTTTCTAGCTTCACCTTTGCTAATTCACTGATATCTTCTGCGGTAAAGCAGTTGACCTCGTCAGCCATTTTACTTCTCAAATTGCTCAGGCCGCGTTCATTACGGCAATGGGGAGGCATAGCTGGGGTGGGTGCGACGTTGTCTGCTGAAGACATTAGAAAGCTCGTAATCCGTGAGCGCGCGTACCCTCCTGGTCGTAGCGCCGAATGCTTGAATTTGCCTGTTCCGTGAGTACTAGGGCCTTGAGAGTGCAGGTTGCAGGTTGATCAGGAAATGGCAGTCATGCTCGAATCTGAAAGCTCAAAACACTACCACTTCTAAAAACTCGCCCGCTGATGTGTAGGTATTGAGTAAAAGTCTCGCACTGCTATCGGCATACCGCCAAAAAATCGAAGGGGCTCGACCTAGGCGCTCGGATCGCAGTGATCTCTTCAACAAAAATGAAGACGCAAGTCGCAAGCTGGAGGCATGTTCATCCAAATATCCTCTTCAATTCAGTAGCTTGCGTCAAAGCGCCTTCCGGCTTGCTGTCAATTCATGGTGAATGTTTAGGAGTTTGCTGTCAACGGGAAAATCCAATTATCTTGTTGACATGCTGTCAATTATCAGGGTTAAAGGGTATAGAGACGGTATACTGTAAGCACGAAGAGGGCATCGTGATAGGTCGGCGACGACGAGTGTTTGCAAGAAATTGCGACATAGTAGTGCGAGCTGCATGCCTGAGACCCGGTACCACACCCATCCGGCCGGGTGGAGTGCATCAATGGAGGATCGCATCGTTAGCTTGGAGTACCTGTCGTGGTCAGTTTCGTCGACAGCCTACCCTATTGATTCACCCTTTGGGTTCATGCGACAAGCCTGTGTACCAGCTGATCTAGGTTCATCGCCGATCAGCAAATGTCATCCGCCCATGGTCGTCTGGCCACCAGGTTCGAGCGTTGACCGCTGTGGTCGTCCAGACCGCGATAATTGGGATAAATATGGCATCGCAGTTGTGCGCTTTGGTGATACCGCTGTGCAGATGCCTGGCACCAAATCTGCGATGCTCCTCCGAGAAAAGCGAAGCAACATATGTGTAAGGCAAGCTAGTCGGTAGGCGCTGCCATGTACTGGCCTTATCGAAGATAAAACTGCTGGCATCCAAAATGGCGACAAAGATCTGGCGTCTGCAGATTTCGCCGGTGTGCCGATAGCTGACACGGTATTGCCGGGATAGTCGACTAACAGGTTTTCGCGGGCGAACTGCTTCTGGTGCATGAAAACCTCGACCTTCAGTCCATAGGTGGCATTGCTCGTACTATCAGCTGTATCAATTCCCAAAGTCTAGACGTAACTATCCCAAAAAATTACCGCTTTGCTTTGGGGTCAAAAGACAAGCTAGCCGTCCTGCGGCCGGATAAACGACTAATACAAGCTGATCGGCCTCCTAACGCTCTCGTTACAATTGATTGGGTTACCTCTTCAGATTATCAATTGGCCAGTTAGTCAGTTGAATGTCTGAAGCGCTAGGCAAAGGTCAGTTGGGCGTTGCTTGAAGGTGTGAGTATTGATTGAGGGCTTTGGAGAAAGCTGTTTTTGAATTCAATATCTATACACTCCGTTTTAAAAAAACGAATTCAAGGGCAAGCCAAAGAAATATATTTGTTGACTTTTTAAAGTTACCGTAAAATCAGGCGTTTTCGTCGCTTGTGGCTAAATAGTGGCTGCTGCGAAACGGGATAGTCGCCCGGCCCTTGTATCATTTTGACTCCATCACTTGAGGGGAAGGCTGACCAATACGATCCTGATTCCCGGTCATCCACTCCTGAGTTGCTTGCGCAATGTATAGCACGCTGGATCGATTGTTCTGCCGTCCTCGAGGTTGTCTGTTTACCTAAACCCATATCTGATCTGGGCCGCCTAGGGCTCACGCTGGAGCGTCCAAGTGCCGACCGCCGGATCAGATCGCCGGGTAGCCATACGCGGTTACATGCCTCCGAGTTCCTAAGAACCGCGCATGCGAGTTTCCCAGTAGCTCGACGCATTAGCGCCATCTGTGGCGTCTGTGCCGCAAGGGGGGATATACGCATCGACCAGCAAGCGTCCCCCGATCATGGTTGTGAAGGTCTAGGAGCTGTCTGGCCAAGCTGATACGGCTCACATTGCAAATGTGGTCTAGGTACTAAAGCTTCATTTGCTATCGCCTATCGCCGTTCGGTCAGATTATTCAAGGCCTTGCGAACTTCCTGAGGTTGGCTTATGGCGAGGGGGAGAAGGGTTTAAAGTCAGATACTCTAAGCATTTTTGGTCGTACGATCCCTTTCTAGCTCAGGCTACTGCCCGCTTAAAATCGAAAGGGAGAATTGGTTTGGATAATTTTCAAGTATTGTTCAGCGAGCCGAAGCTTGTAGTTGGCCATTTCCAGGTTCATCATTCCTTTGTCCAGTACCGATGAACAGTAGTAGGAGGCAGGCCAAGTTCGCGGGCAGTTTCCTTCTGTGTCTTACCTAGTTCCTTGAGCTTCAGCACAGCCTGAACGTTTTCTACGTTAGCTTTCGTGCCTCGGGCGCGTTTCTTCAACTCACCATCCTGCTTCTGATGCTCCATCGTATGGAGTCCGCCATCATCCCGAAAACGCCGTACATCCTCCAGGGCTTTCTGTAGTTCATGTTCTGGTGTGTCATGAGTACGCTGTGCGAGTGCAAGAGCGAGCAGTGACAGAATATGCATGTCTAAGCATTCAGCTACTTTGATCAACGTCGACAGGGTCGCTAAGGTCTTTCCTTGCTCAATCATACTGAGATTATTCTGGCTGATAGTTCCAGCGAGCGCGTCAGGGCGCACGCCTTTCAACTCTCGGACGGCTCGCAGGGTGATGGCGATCTCTTCCTTCACGATCATGACTCTCAAAAGGCAGGATAAAGCCATAGCCAGTCGATTCCACCAAACCATGCTTGTTGTTAATGCTGGAATTTAGGGATATGATGGGTGAGTCGTGAGGTGAGCCGGCACACTAATAAGTAATGCGATTTCGGCGTGCCAATTGAGCGAGTTGTAGGAGAAAAGGTCGGTTGTCGTATTGCCCGCTGCGTGGGCTGATCTCCGATGCTGTCACGTATGGATCGAGGAATTTGTCGTGTTTGTGACGTACAGCAGCAATCTTCAGGGCCGCTTCAGCGGATTCGATAGCACGCGATTGCTTTGGAGTTCGATAGAGCTCAATCCAGCCGAATACTATTTTCTAGTTGAGGGGTGTGGTTTGGTCGATGGTTGTTTCGGCCCATGGGTACGGCTGTTGTCGACTGTGAAAGAACTGGATTCTTTATGTAACGGTGAGAGTGTTGAAGCACACAGCATCACTCAAGTTCAGTTGCTCGCACCTGGTGTTATGACGAATCGTTCCGGACTATCGGTGGAGCTACTTTCGGAGATTCGAGTTCAGCCTGGGACGGAGGAAAACCCGATCTACGAGTTCATAACCGGCACGGGCCATATCTACACCAGTGCACGCAAATGATGGTTCCAACACCGGAGACGCCATGTCAGTAACCCTGGATGAGATTGCTCAGTTTTTTTATGGAAGTGGGGAGGTCGTTGTTGGTTGGCATGGCGCGCAAGAAGAATTAATAGGGCTTGCCGAACACACTTTTCCGGGGAAGCCTTTCTGCCTAGTAAAGCAATGGATCATCGCTGATCTCCAGCTCACACAGGCGGAGCAAGATCGTCTCGCGTCAATGGGGCTGCTACCAAAAGCTGTCTATTCCCATGAGGTCGTCCAGGACAGCCGCCGACGTTTTTCTCCCGGCCACTGGGTTCGCACCAATTTCGGAATTTCGCATGACCACCCCTGCATGTTTGAAACCAAAAGCACCGTCTACCTATTGCTTGGTGATGGTGTGAGAAAGCCAGCAGCACTGAGTACCGTCTTCTCGTTTCGCGCGTAACCGGCTCAACACTTCACACACGCTGCCATTCAGGCAGTGCGATTTGCTACGCCTTTAAAAATTGCAGGAGCACGTTTTGATTCGATTTGATTGCCGGCAGGTCACTGGAGTGATCGAAAAGCCACGAGTGATTGCTACCCAGCAGGGAACTGTGACTGCGCGCATCGTTATGGATGGGCAGGTGTTGCCGAATGTATTGCTGCCAGGAAAGATTTTTGAAGAGATTGAGGCGGGGGAGCGAGTGACCCTCTACGGCATCTTCACGAAGAAAAAAGACAAGACTGAAAACAAAGCCACCATCTACGCCATGAAGGGCGCTAACGGCAAGCTGGTAGCAGCTAGGCAGTACCAGATCAAGGTGCCGGTGATGTTGATGGTCTACGCAGTACCCTTGATGATCTTGGCGTTCATCGCAGGGTGCTTCCTTTCTCCCTATCCGATTCATCTAGTTTCTGGAAGCGTTGACCCTGATTACCTAGTTCGGACTACCTTCGTTTGGGCCTTCTGGGAAGGGATCTTGGCTGGGTTAGTCATGGTAGGAATCGCGATCAATTGGGTCATGAAGAGCAATGATCCGGAAAGTTGGGCAGTGATCGATGCTGTGACACTTTCTCAGCGCTTCAGTAAGGCGTTTAAGTAAATACTTCATAGCCAAGCTTCCCCTTCGGTTGAGGCTTCGGCGAAGCGAAGGGGAGATGATCTGGTCAGCCTTATGGAACTCCGGACGGAGTTGACTGAGTGCATATGGCAGTGCTCTCCAGGGTAAGCAGATAACTCCCAGGAGGGCCGGCTTTGAGAGTTCTTTTCCATGCTTGATTCGAACTGCCCGACAATCAGCCGGCTGACGCCGAATGATCGAGTTCTATTTCTCGATTTTGATGGGGTGCTGCACCCAGACGACGTTTACCGTACCCGGAGTGGTTTGGTGTTGCGTGCACCCGGGCAACTCATGATGCATGCTGGAATCCTTGTCGAGATACTGAAGGAGTTTCCTCAAGTCAAAATCAGCTTATCGACAAGCTGGGTGCGCATCCTCGGTTACCGTCGTGCACGCGCTGCCTTACCGCCAGAGCTGCAAGCTCTTACGGTGGGCAGTACCTGGCATTCAAGGATGCCCAAGGCGCCTCTTGAGGGCTATGACATGTACAGTCGCTATCACCAGATCCGTTCTGCAGTAACCAGGGCAGGCCTGACGAACTGGGTCGCTCTGGATGATGATCCTTTCGAAAGCTGGCCGGATCACGATCGACGACTGATCCGCTCTGATCCTGACCTCGGCCTTGGCTCAGTGCCGACCCAGAAGGAGTTACGGGTCAAGCTGAAAGCGTTGATGGAGGCGTAAAAACATTCCCCGAAACGCTTTGGCATTGCTGGTAAGGCATGAGGTAACTGCTTCAGTAACCGTATTCGTTCAGCAATTTGCGAAGGAATTCACGCCGCCTTTGAGCGATGCACAGAATTAGGTAATCACGCTCGTAGTCCTTGGTCGAGAGGTGCCCGGCATCTACAAGACCATGGATATAGCCTTCCGCTTTGCCTCTGGCTTCGAGCAGTGTCTCTATTGTAGTGCTTTGGTAAATGTCTTCAGCCAGCAGTCGCCACCGTTTCTTTTGGTGCTGCCCGACTGGATCGTCCGAAAATTTTGGTGCGTTGATCAGGGTGTTGAAATCGGCACGTGCGTCGGGTGCGTTCAAAGCGGACTCTCAGTAGTGATAGCTGAGCGGAGGTTATCATGCGCACACTTAATGGCCTGCTGTTGGCTGGCTTACGTAGGCGCTGTCGCGAAGGAACGATTTTAATGATGGCGCAGGCTTTCGATGGCGGCTGTGAAACCTGGAGTTCGATATGGGGCACCTTAGCCTTGAGGACGTCTACCCCGACGACGTAAAAAAATACGGCCATCTGCGAGTGGGATTGGCCGACCTCTACGTAAAAGAAAATCACGCCACTTATGGTGTGGTTACGCGTGGCCAATACCGCGAACTGACCAGTAGGTTACTGCGTGACGAATCGGTGCAAATGATCATCAGCGCTAAGCTCGCCGCATTGCCAGAGGACTACGATCCATGGATTTGGCGGATCGAACGCAATCGCGCCCTACGCGCTAGGTATGGGGACAAATTCGATCCTTGGGGAGATGACTGAAGTCCCCGCGTCCATTCACAAATGCAGCGGCTACCCCAATCTTGTGATGGACATTTTCGCCGTCGGACGGTTCACAGCTCGCCTTGGCTCAGTAACCGTAGTCGCTCAGCAGTTTCTTCAGGAAATCGCGCCGCCGTTGAACGATGCTCAAAATGAAATAGTCGCGGTCAGTGTCTCTCGCGGACAAATGCCCGGCGTCCACAAGACCGTGGATGTAGCCTTCGGCTCTGCCTCTTGCTTCAAGCAATGTATCGACGGACGTGCTTTTGTAGATGTCTTCAGCAATAAGCTCCCACCGCTTCATTTGGCGCCGTCCAATAGCGTCGTCTGTAAACTTTGGTGCGTTGATCAGTGTGTTGAAATCCTTGGGTGCGGTGGTTGTGTTCAAGGTGTGTTCTCAGGCCAGTGATGCCTGTACTGAGGTTACCATGCGCGCAATTAATCGCCTGTTGCTGGTGGGTTTGCCGCTACCCATATTCCAATCGAACGTATTGCGCAGTCCAAGCTATGCGCTTACGCGAAGAGATGATTGCCTTGATCTTACCAAATCCGCAGATAAATCCGCATATTTTGAGTCTGTATCGGGCTGAAACCTTTGCACAGCAGGGGCTCCATGGTTCTGGAAAATCCGCGATCCAATGCCGGCTTTTCCTTCCGTCATCGAAGACCAGCCAGGATTCGGCCCTCATGAGGAACATTCGAGGCACGTGCATGGTCGCCAAGTAGTCGTCCGAGTGTCGAAAACGCTGCGTCATAAAGACCAGCAGCCATGCCCGCGCCGATCAGCGTCCATGCTAGGTAATAAACGGCTAAGTTACTGGCTAAGCCCATCAACAGCATACCCATCGCCAAAAATAACGAGCTAGCTGCCAACACGGGGCGTCCCCCACTTCGGTCGATCCATCGTCCCGCCATGGGCGAGCAAGCTCCTGCGACCAGCAGTCCCCAAGACAATCCAATTACTATACTCGTAACTGACCATCCTGTTTCTTTGGTGATTGGTGTCGCAAGAACTGCTGGCAGGTAATAGGTCGAACTCCAAGCGAGGATTTGTGCGATGCCTAATGCCCACACAAGCCTGAGTCGGTTGATAGGTTGCTGGCTGCTTTCTAGGTTTTTCACTAGCTACGGGCTCTTGTGTTTTTCAGACGTAAGCTGCTCAGCCTTGCGTTAAGACCGTGGGGACGGCTTCTAAATTACGAACTCGCTGCAGCAGATATGGAAGTATGTGTCCGGCATCAGGCCCCACGCCTCGTAGGGTTGCAGAGGCGAAGTTGCGTTGTTTGGGCAAGCCTACAAAGTACAAGCCTGGGACATGAATGGCTCGCCCGTCGCGCTGCGCCACTCGTCCCTGCTCATCAATTACTGGAAGGCCTTGGAGAAATGGCAGGTTCGGACGAAAGCCAGTGGCAAAAACGAGGCTATCAACGGTTTCATGCTGACCTTCGGCCCAAATCACGCCTGTTGAAGTGACCTCGGAGAACATTGCTGCTTGATTGAAGTATCCGGATCTCAGAGCCTTTCTGTACGTGCCGTCGTCCAGTACAGGCGTGCTTTGATCGTTTAGCCACTTAGTTTTCTCTAGGCCTGTCCATTTCAACCAAGTATGAAAATCTGCTCCTAATATCCGTTGTGGCGCGAATCGAATCGCCTCTCGCGTGGCCAGAGTCACTGTTGCAACGAGGGATAAGTCGTAAGCGATTTGTACAGCGGAGTTAGCAGCGCCAACTACGACGATACGTTGCCCACTAAATGCTTCTGCATTCCGATAATGAGCACTGTGAAGCTGAGTGCCGCTGAAGTTTTTGAGCCCAGGGATATCGGGTACGTAGGGACGACTGAAGGCTCCTGAAGCCACGACAACTGCTCTCGCCAAAAAGTATTGTCCGTTCGTGGCAGTGATCCGAAATCCTTCGCCTTCCTGACATACGTTTGCGACCCTAATCCCTTGGAGAATAGGTAGCCGGAAGAAGTCGGCATACCGTTCCAGGTAACGCACGACTTCATCTCTAGTAGGGTAGTGGCCTGCTGCTCCAGGGAAAGGGAGCCCCGGAAGAGAGGAATATGCTGCTGGTGAGAACAATTCAAGGCTGTCGTAGTAATTACGCCAGTTCCCCCCAGGCTGCGGTTGCTCATCAAAAATAAGGAAATTGAGGCCTTGCTGCTTCAGGTGCCAACCGCTAGCCAACCCTGCTTGGCCAGCACCAATGACAACAGCATCAAACATCTGATTTTTTGCGTTCATATATGCGCACTCATGCACGTATTTATGCAGAAGAGGATCAGTCCTTTTTGCCTGGACAGCACAGCGGGGCGATGCTTTTGGTGTGGAGGAGGATGGTCTCTAGACGCTTGATAATGGCCGGGCCGTCAATTTCATAGAACATCTGGCGCCCTACCTTAGCGGCTCGAACAATCCCCGCTTTCAGTAGCACCTGAAGATGGCGAGATACAACCGAACGTTCCTGAGGCAACTCAGCCGCAATTTCAGTTACATCAGCGCGACCTAGTAGCATGACTCGCTTCAGCACGGCGATTCGCGGTGGCTCACACAGGGCCTTGAAGAATGCGCCGTCCAACGATTCGATGGCTGCCTCAATGGCTTGGGTTCGGGTTAGTGATGTAGTCATAAAGGAACTATATGTGCATGTATGTGCACATGTAAAGGATCGGTCGAAACTGGGCACTACCTCCCAGGCTATCGGATGGGCAGACTATCAGCCATTGTCGAATGGTAACGCCTTGCACATGTAGCAAGCCGAGCCAGGGCAAAGTCCCCTAAACTGCTCCGTCTGAGAAATCATAGGTGGCGCTGAGCCTCGTTGATTTACTGTATAGCCCTGCTGATCGAAAAAGCCTGACGCAGTTGTTGTCAGCAAATGAAGTCGAGCGATTCCCTGCTCGGCGGCTTTCGCTTCAATGACCCGAAGCACCGCGACACCGACCCCTTTCGATCTGTATGCCGGCTCTACGACCATGGAGCGCAGCAATCCATCTGCTCCATACGTTTCAAACCCACCCCATCCGACACTCTTACCGTCCATGGTGAACTCAAAAAAGATTCGGCCTGGGAGGTCAATATCGCCTGCGGGAAGATCGGCGGTTTTCAATGCTGCGCGAAAACGCTGCCATTGCTCTCCTGCAATTTTCGTTGCTTGGATCATCATCTTCCTCTCCATCCTTTTATCTCCTTTGTGCCGCTTTGCATGGACTGTTACGACTCAAGCCGAAGCAGCAGTCATTATATTTGCTTTACCGAATATTCGCCAAAGCGTATATTCGATTTTCCATATGTATCGAGTTCAACCATGAGCCCTACTATCAAAGTGCTTTTCGTGTGCACTGCCAACTCAGCCCGCTCCCTGCTTGCAGAAGCTTTGCTGCGGCACACCGACCCGCGCTTCGAGGCCTTCAGCGCAGGATCTGAACCGGCTGTTGTTGATCCGCGCACGATTCAGGCATTGGAGGCAGTTGGAGTCGATGCAACGGGCCTGCGCAGCAAGTCCATCAGCGAGTTTCAAGCTGATCGATTCGATTACGCGATCACTCTTTGTGATAAATCCGCAAGCGAGTGCCTAACAATGCCCAGTGCAGGTGAAGTCATTGCCTGGGATTTTGCTGACCCAGTAACTAGCGATGATCCTGGCGCATTTCGCCATACACTCCACGACATCCACGAGCGCATCAAGCTCTTCGTTTTGGTCAAGACCAAACATCTGGAGGATCTATGACAGAACCCATGAACCCCACCACCTTATTCAAGTGCCTTGCGGATGACACGCGAGCAAAAATTTCGCTGCTTGTCGTGAGTGAAGGTGAGCTGTGTGTATGCGAGCTGACGGCAGCACTCGACCTTAATCAGCCGAAGATTTCTCGTCATTTGGCGCTGCTGCGCTCTGCTGGTTTGTTGATGGATCGTCGCCAGGGCCAATGGGTGTACTACCGACTGAATCCCGATTTGCCTGCGTGGGTAACTGCGGTTTTGAAAGAAGTCGTAGACGCGAATCAGCAATGGCTGGAAACCGAGGCTAAGCGCCTCTGCGGCATGAACGACCGTCCGATCAACCAAGCCGTGTGTAGCTGATTCACGCCCAACCGGATTAACGAAATGCTGATTGCCGTATTGATATTTATCGCCACCATCGTGCTCGTCATCTGGCAGCCCAAGGGGCTCGGAGTTGGTTGGAGTGCCGCGTTGGGTGCCATCGTGGCGTTGCTGGCAGGTGTCGTTACTCTTGCAGACATACCCGAGGTCTGGCGCATCGTCTGGAACGCTACCGGGACTTTCATTGCGGTCATCATCATCAGTTTGCTGCTTGATGAAGCAGGGTTTTTCAAGTGGGCTGCATTGCACGTGGCTCGGTGGGGAGGCGGAAGCACCCGCAAGCTGTTCGCATTTATCGTCCTGCTGGGCGCAGCGGTTTCGGCCCTGTTCGCCAATGACGGAGCAGCATTGATCCTCACACCCATTGTGATCGCGATGTTGCTGGCGTTGCGTTTTTCTCCTGCTGCTACTTTGGCATTCGTCATGGCAGCCGGTTTTATCGCCGATACGGCGAGCTTACCGCTGGTGGTTTCCAACCTGGTCAACATCGTTTCTGCCGACTACTTCGATATCGGCTTCAACGAATATGCTTCGATCATGGTGCCGGTAAACATCGTCAGCGTGGCGGCGACATTAGCTATGCTGCTGTGGTTTTTCCGCAAAGATTTACCAAAAACCTATGACCTCAACCAACTGGATAATCCGGACGAGGCAATCCACGACCGTGCCACTTTTGTTGCCGGCTGGTGGGTGCTGGCACTACTCCTGATCGGCTTCTTTGTCATTGAGCCATTGGGGGTGCCAATCAGCGCCATTGCAGCTGTCTGTGCATTCATTCTCTATGTCATCGCGGCTCGTGGTCACGCCATCAACACAAGCAAGGTGCTCAAAGAGGCGCCATGGCAGGTGGTGATTTTTTCTTTGGGTATGTACCTGGTTGTTTATGGCCTGAAGAATGCCGGCCTGACCGACCATATCGCGCAGATCCTGAACGTGTTCGCCGGTTATGGGGTTTGGGGCGCGTCCCTAGGTACAGGGCTACTAACAGCGTTGCTGTCTTCGATCATGAACAACATGCCCACCGTTCTGGTCGGCGCCTTATCCATTCATGCCGCCGAAGTCGATGGTGTTGTCCAGCAAGCGATGGTTTACGCCAACATCATCGGCTGCGACCTGGGCCCGAAGATCACCCCAATTGGGAGCTTGGCAACTCTATTGTGGCTGCACGTGCTCGCCCGGAAAAACATAACGATCAGCTGGGGTTACTACTTCAAGACCGGGATCGTGCTGACCGTGCCCATCCTCGTCGCCACATTGTCCGCCCTGGCAGTGCGCCTCAGTTTCTGAATCAAGGAATCTTCTAATGAAAGTCTTGTTCATGTGCACCCACAACAGCTGCCGCAGCATTCTTTCTGAGGCGCTTTTCAACCACTTGGCTCCAGCAGGCGTAGAAGCGGTCAGCTCGGGAAGCTTTCCCAGTGGTCGAGTGAATCAGCGGGCATTGCAAACCCTGGAGGCGGCGGGTATCTCCACTGCGGGCTTGAGCAGCAAGGCTTCGGATGCTTTTGAAGGCTCGCCTCCAGACATCGTGATCACTGTCTGTGACCGGGCAGCGGGTGAGGCATGCCCAATCTTCTTTGGGCCAGCTTTGAAGGCGCATTGGGGTCTGGCCGACCCGTCTGACGCTAGCGGGTCGGAAGCCGAGATCACCGCAGCGTTCGAAACCACACTCGCCAAAATTCACGAGCGCGTGAGCGCATTTCTTGCGCTGCCACTGAAGACCATCAGCACTGACCAGTTGAAAGCTGAACTGAATCGCATCGGTTCGCTTTAAAGATTAACCGAGGCGGCACCCAACCAGGCGCCGCCGTAGGAGTTTGTATGCAAGACACATTGCCGAACGTAGACGCCGACCTAATCGACATTCCTTCGCTGGAGCAACTGTCTCCTCGTACGCCTTCGCTCCATAAACCTCGCATTCTTCTGCTGTATGGATCAACGCGAGAGCGCTCATTCAGCAGGTTAGTCACGCAAGAGGCGGCACGCCTACTGAATGAGTTTGGCGCCGAAACCAAGATCTTTGACCCTTCGGGTCTGCCGCTGCCGGATGACGCTCCCGATACACATCCAAAGGTCGCGGAGCTACGCGAGCTGATGCAATGGTCTGAGGGGCAGGTGTGGTGTTCCCCTGAGCGTCACGGCTCCATGAGTGCAGTATTCAAAGCCCAAATTGACTGGGTTCCGCTGGCGATTGGCGCTGTAAGACCTACGCAAGGCAAAACCCTTGCTGTGATGCAGGTCTGCGGCGGCTCGCAATCTTTCAACGTGGTCAATCAGCTGCGCGTACTGGGGCGATGGATGCGGATGTTCACCATCCCAAACCAATCTTCGGTGGCAAAGGCGTTCACCGAGTTCGACGAGGCAGGTCGTATGAAACCCTCCTCGTATTACGACCGACTGGTGGACGTGATGGAGGAGTTGATGAAGTTCACGCTGCTGTTGCGGGATCGCCAGGATTATTTAGTTGATCGGTACTCCGAGCGTAAAGAGTCCGCCGAAGAGCTGTCCAAACGCGTCAACCAGCGCTCCATCTAACGTCAGCACGAGGAAGCGATATGAGCCAGATCACGATCTACCACAACCCCGAATGCGGCACCTCTCGCAACACCTTGGAGTTGATCCGTAACAGCGGGGAAGAACCGACGGTTATCGAGTACCTGAAGACCCCGCCTGATCGCACCACACTTGTCAGATTGATCAAGGATATGGGTATCGAGGTGCGGGCTCTTTTACGTATCAAAGGCACTCCGTATGAGGAGCTGGGACTCGGCGATACGTCACTTACTGATGATCAGCTCATCGATGCCATGATGGCTCATTCCATCCTGATCAATCGCCCCATCGTCGTGACGCCCTTGGGTACACGCTTGTGTCGTCCGTCAGAGGCAGTCCTCGACCTGCTGCCGCAAGAGCAGCGCGGCAGCTTCGTCAAAGAAGACGGACAAGTCGTCACTGATGAGAATGGCCGCAGGGTTTAAACCGATGTAAAGCAGTTGGGCTTGGAGGGATGCTGGTGAATCAAAACTCGAAATTTGATGTAGTGGTCATTGGCGGTGGCCAATCCGCGCTCACCGTAGCCTATTTTTTGAGGCGTACAGGCCTTTCCTACGTATTACTCGATGCCGAGTCAGCACCGGGAGGGGCCTGGCGGCATGGGTGGGATTCTCTGAGACTATTCTCGCCGTCTGCTTGGAGCTCAATCGCCGGCTGGCCCATGCCAGCAGTATCCGAGGGGACTCCTGGGCGGGACGATGTGGTCGACTATCTGACTCAATACGAGCGCAGATATGATTTTCCCATTGTCCGCTCCACGCGGGTGACCCGTGTCGAGAAAACCGAAGACGGATTACGGGTTATCTCCGGGGATAGAAGCTGGGATGCCAAAGCGGTTATCAGTGCAACAGGCACCTGGAGCCGCCCATTTACCCCGAGCTCTCCCGGACAGGAGTTATTTGTAGGGCAGCAGCTTCATTCCGCTCATTACGTTGGGCCGAACGAGTTTGAGGGGAAAATCGTCCTTGTCGTGGGTGGTGGAAACTCGGGAGCCCAGATTTACGCCGAGGTTTCCAAAGTGGCTCAGGCAACCTGGGTAACTCAAGAGGCCCCAAAGTTTTTACCTGATGAAGTTGATGGGCGCGTCCTGTTCGAACGAGCCACTGCTAGATTGAAGGCGCAACAAGATGGGATGGAGCCTCAACAGCCCGTTGGAGGGCTGGGAGACATTGTGATGGTGCCATCGGTAAAGGAAGCTCGCGAACGCGGCGTGCTTAACACGGTGCGGCCATTTACGCATTTCACCTCAACGGGTGTTGTGTGGCCATCGGGGGCCGAGACGAAGATCGATGCCGTCATCTGGTGTACTGGATTTTCTCCAGCGCTCGACCACCTGAGCAACCTGGGTATCGTTGGCAAGGACGGCAAGGTAGCCGTAAACGAAAATCGAAGTGTTGATTCATCCAGTCTGTGGCTGGTGGGTTACGGCGATTGGACAGGGCTCGCCTCAGCTACATTGATTGGAGTGACCCGCACAGCTCGAGATGTAGTCAACCAAGTCCAAAGCTATCTCACAAGCGAAGCCTGATCGCTCGCGACGCAATCGCGTGCGCCTACTGTGATGCAACTTCAAGCTCGGGAAAGAGAATAGGCTCCAGTGGAGGAGTTACTTGGCACAGCCCGAGCCGCCAGTAGCCGACGTCGTGCCATTTTCCAAGCTTGAAGCCAACCTCCGGATATGTGCCGATGTGCACGAATCCCAGCGACTCATGCAGGCCTACACTGCCTTCATTGGGCTGCGCAATTCCGGCGTACGCTGCGCGAAATTTCTGCTTTTCAAGAATCGGAAGTAACGTCTCATAGAGTTGACGGCCAACGCCTTGACGGTGAGCCGACTCGGCTATGTACACCGTTACGTCAACGGCCCATCGGTAGGCTGGACGTGCACGGTGCTGGCTGGCATAGGCGTAGCCCTTGATCTCCCCACCTTCTTCGGCCACAAGGTAGGGATATGTCTGAAGTGTCGTCGCTATTCGCTGAGCGATTTCCTCAGCGCTTGGCGGAATCTCTTCGAACGAGATCGCCGTTGTTGAAACGATGGGGGCGTAAATGCGCTGGATGGCTTCAGCATCTGCTACCGCCGCCGTACGAATCTTCGAGACCATTGAAGTCGCCTTCATTCAAAACTTAGACACTAGCCTTTTCGATCACCTATTGAATATGGCGATCTGGCGGTGCTACCGAAAGCATGTTCAGCACCACGGAGGTTGATCAAGAGTGGGCATACTGCCCGCAGTAAGCCGTCAGCATCCTGTACGCCATGAAATCCACTTAGAGCTTGACATCCGGTCGCAACTGAAAAGGGATTTGAGGTATAGTGCCAGCTCTGCATACCTTTGAGCTACAGGAACATCAGCATGACTGTACTCCAAACGATCTACTGGCAGCCTACGCCGCCTTAGCGCTACGCCCCCTCGCAACACACTGCTTCCGCTAGCCTCGCTCGCGGGTGCTCACTGCTGCACGCCTGGTTTTACACCTTAAGCACACAGCAAAAAATCCTCAAAATTTGAATTTGTATCGATTCGCTCGCCTTTCCCTTGGCGTGCGCGATGCTTTGCCTTGGATATTTCTATGCTGCAAAAACTTAGACAAACGTGGTTTTCCAACGTCCGTGGAGATGTGCTCGCGGGTATCGTAGTTGCACTTGCGCTGATCCCGGAGGCCATCGCCTTTTCCATCATCGCCGGCGTCGACCCCAAGGTCGGTCTCTACGCCTCCTTCTGTATCTGCGCCGTCATCGCCTTCGTCGGTGGTCGCCCTGGCATGATCTCGGCGGCTACCGGTGCGATGGCACTGTTGATGGTCACCCTGGTAAAAGATCACGGGCTTCAGTATCTGCTGGCAGCCACCTTGCTCTGTGGGGTATTCCAAATCCTCGCGGGTTACCTGAAGCTCGGTTCACTGATGCGCTTCGTCTCTCGCTCAGTGGTCACGGGTTTTGTTAACGCCTTGGCGATTCTGATTTTCATGGCGCAGTTGCCTGAATTGACCAACGTCACCTGGCACGTCTACGCCATGACCGCAGCAGGTCTCGGAATCATCTACCTGTTTCCATATCTACCGAAGATCGGCAAGCTGATTCCTTCGCCGCTGGTGTGCATTCTGACCCTGACTGCTATCGCGATTTACCTGGGGCTGGATATCCGTACCGTAGGTGACATGGGCCAACTGCCGGACACGCTTCCAATTTTCCTGTGGCCCGAAGTGCCGTTGAACCTCGAAACCCTGCGCATTATCTTTCCGTACTCCGCAGCGCTGGCAGTTGTAGGCCTGCTAGAGTCTATGATGACCGCGACCATCGTCGACGACCTGACCGATACCACCAGCAACAAAAATCGCGAGTGCAAAGGTCAGGGTGTGGCCAACATCGCTGCCGGCATGCTCGGCGGAATGGCGGGTTGCGCGATGATCGGTCAGTCGATCATTAACGTGAAATCCGGTGGCCGTACCCGTCTCTCGACGTTGTGCGCGGGGATCTTCCTGCTGCTGATGGTGGTGTTCCTTGGCGAATGGCTCTCCAAGATCCCGATGGCAGCACTCGTCGCAGTGATGATCATGGTCTCCATCGGCACATTCAGCTGGGATTCGCTGCGAAACCTGAAAAAGCATCCGCTGTCGACCAACCTCGTCATGGTTGCAACGGTTGTGGTGGTCGTGGCAACGCATAACCTGGCTTACGGCGTATTGGTTGGCGTACTGCTGGCTTCGCTTTTCTTTGCGAACAAGGTCGGACACTACCTCGAAATCAAGAGCACTCTTGAAGAGGCGGAGTCGCATCGGACTTATCGCGTCGTGGGTCAGGTTTTCTTTAGCTCTGCAGACAAATTCACAGACGTATTCGACTTCAAGGAAGCGCTCAATAAAGTCACCATTGATCTGACACAGGCGCACTTTTGGGATATCACCGCCGTCGCAGCGCTGGATAAAGTGGTGATCAAGTTCCGTCGTGAAGGTGCCGAGGTCGAAGTGCTGGGTCTCAATGAAGCTAGCTCGACAATCGTTGACCGCTTCGGTGTGCATGACAAACCCGGTGCCATCGACAAGCTCATGAGCCACTAAGGAGAACGACAATGACCCACGTAATGGCATGCATTGATAACTCACAATCCTCATTGGCGGTCTGCGACTACGCAGCATGGGCATCACAGCGACTAAGTGCCCCAGTGACCTTGCTCCATGTGCTGGATAAAGACAAATCCCCGGCATCCGCCGATCTCAGCGGCAATATCGGTCTGGGCAGCAGAGAGCATCTATTGGAAGAATTGGCCATGCTAGATGCGCAGCGTGCCAAGCTCGCCTTGGAGCAAGGGCAACACATGCTGGAAAAGGCTCGCGAGCGGACGTTCATCTCCGGCGCCGTAGGGCCCGACCTGAAGCAGCGGCATGGCCACCTTGTCGAGAGCCTGAGCGACCTTCAGGACGATATTCGACTGTTGGTCATCGGGCGAGTGGGTGAAGACAGCACGCACAACGCTCACACTCTTGGCAGCCAGATTGAAGCAGTTGTCCGAACTATCCATCGGCCCATTCTGATTACAAGCAGAAAGTTTAAACAACCCGAGAAGGTCATGCTTGCATTTGACGGCAGTCCTACTGCCCATAAAACCGTGCAGATGCTTGCCTCCAGCCCACTGTGCGAAGGCCTGCCGATTCATATCGTTATGGTTGGAGCAGATTCTCAAAACAACCAGAACGAGCTTGAGAAAGCACGCAGCACACTTGCGTTGTCCGGCCTAGAGGTTCAGGCCGAGATCCGGTCAGGCGAGGTAGAGTCAGTTCTGCATGCTTATCAAGCCGAGCACGCCATCGACCTCCTGGTCATGGGGGCGTACGGGCACTCACGCATTAGGCAGTTTTTGGTAGGCAGCACCACTACGACGATGCTGCGAACAGCTTCTCTCCCCGTATTGCTGCTCCGCTGAACCAGCGTCCCGACCACAGTATTTCCAAACTCCAGAAATACTGTGGTTACCCTGGGCGATGATTACCTGATCGAGTCGTAACGAGACCCCATGCAACTCATAACCGAAATTATTCATCCAGAGCTGAAGTCCACACAGGGCAGAGTATTCCGTCGTCATGCTGCGCGCGGCATCGTGTTGCGTGATGAAAGGATCCTGCTGCTGTTCACTGAACGTTATAACGATTTTAGCTTTCCTGGCGGCGGCCTTGATGCTGGCGAGGACATTGTCACAGGCCTGAAGCGTGAGCTTGAGGAAGAGACCGGTGCCCGTGAGATTCAGGTACTCCAGCACTACGGTTATATCGAAGAATACCGGCCTTACTGGAAGCCACAATATGACCTGATGCACATGACGTCGCATTTTTATCTATGCGAAGTAGCGTCCCAGCTAGAGCCCGTCAGAATGGAAAGCCACGAAATCGCTAATGGAATGCGGCCTGTCTGGATCAACCTGCATGAGGCCATATCGCACAACGAAGCCGTGATGCAGCGTCAGGAGTCATCGATGGGGCAGTCAATTCAGCGCGAAACGTTCATGCTGAAAAAAGTCGCGTCCGAGTTGATGCCGCCAATCAGCCGTTGAGGGGAATATCTCAGCAGCTTATGGCGTAAAGCACGATGACAACACTTCGCGAGACGATGTTCCGGCCACAGAATTTCTGTCAGGTAGAAACTCCGTGGCCGGCTCGCTTACGCTTATTTAGAAACGGTGGCTGCGACAATGGCAGGCGCAGCGCTGCGGCGCAAAATCAGGACACCACCTATCGCAGCCAATGTCGAACCGATCAACACACCGACTTTTACCTCGTCAATCAGGTGAGCTGATCCAGCAAACGCCAGGTTGCCGATGAACAGGCTCATGGTGAAGCCGATGCCACACAAGAGCGCAACGCCGTAAAGCTGTGCCCAATTGCTGCCTTCCGGCAGTTTGGCCAAGCCCATACGAATGGCCAGAGCAGCCAATAGGAAAATGCCAATCTGCTTGCCCACCAACAAGCCGAGCGCTACACCCAGCGGAACCGGATCGACTAGGTTTTCCATAGAAATGCCTGCCAGTGAAACACCGGCATTGGCGAAGCCGAAAATTGGCACCACAGCAAACGCTACCCACATGTGCAGCTTTTCTTCTAGGAACAGCAGTGGAGACCGAGCTTCCTCTTCAGGTTTACCCATTGGAACGCACAGTGCTACAGCGACACCCGCAAGGGTGGCATGCACCCCCGACTGCAGTACGAAGAACCACAGCACACCACCGACCATCAGATACGGGAACAATCTTCTGACGCCCAGTCGATTCATTGCGATCAGAATGACCAGGGTTGCAAGCGATGCCAGCAACATCGGCATGGAAAGACCAGTGCTGTAGAAAAAGGCGATGATGACTACAGCACCCAGGTCGTCAATGATCGCCAAGGCGGCGAGGAAGACCTTCAGCGACGTAGGGACTCGCTTACCTAGGAGCGACAAGACGCCCAAGGCGAACGCGATGTCGGTAGCGGCTGGGATAGCCCACCCCTTCAAGGTCTCAGAATTACCCCAGTTGATTGCGATGTAGATCAGCGCAGGCACAACCATGCCACCTATGGCACCAAATCCCGGTAGTGCGCGCTGGCCCCAAGTGGAAAGCCCGCCTGCCAGAACCTCTCTTTTGATCTCAAGGCCGACCATCAGGAAGAAGATCGCCATCAGGCCATCATTGACCCAATGCTCCACAGACATGCCCAACCAGACACTGTGCAGCGCTGCAAAGTAGCCTTCGGACAGAGGCGAGTTAGCCACAATCAGAGCTGCCAAAGCGGCGCCCATCAAAACCAGACCTCCAGCGGATTCCGATGACAGGAAACGGGCTAAAATTGCAGCCGCTCTAGGCGTTTCTAAGGGAATTCTGTGGTTGGTCATTGATGCCCTTGTAGTTGATCGAAAAGGGGATATTTTAGCATCTGAGCGGCTCGGTTACGGGCAAACAAACAGCCTGAAACAGTTCACCACTTGAATCCGCAACTCATCATCACAGCTCGTCAGCGGAAAGTAATTTCAGTCCCACTATGCCCGCCAAGATGAGGAAGAAACAAAGGATTCGCAGCATGCTCCGATCTTCGCCGAGCATCGTAATCCCATATATCGCAGTACCCAATGCACCAATCCCCACCCACACCGCATAGGCCGTACCTACCGGGATAGTGCGGGTAGCAAGCGACAGTAGGTACATGCTCAGGCAAATAAAAGCTGCGCAAAAAATGCTTGGCCACAATTTAGTGAAGCCATCAGTACGTGGTATGGCAGCCGCGTAAAAAATCTCACAACCACCGGCGAGCAACAAAAATATCCATCCCACAAGACCATCCTTACTGAAAAATTGCGCTATCGGTTATCCAGTTAATACATGCCCCATAGAGGCGCTAGAACCGAATGCTATTTTCGTGCCCGCCGCCCCAAAACTGTGAGAGCCAAAAGCCTAGGGCTTCTTGGCTATGACCAGCAGCCCCGCCACGATCAGGCCCGCGCCTGCAATCATGCGCAACGTGATGACCTCTTTGAGCACTAGGGCTGCGAGCAGCATGGCAACGACCACGCTACCTTTATCGATCAGTGCAACCGTGGCGACATCCCCTACTTTCAGTGCCTTGTAGTAGAAGATCCATGACAAGGCAGTGGTGACGCCAGACAGTCCTAGCCAATACAGATTTCGGCTTGTGATGTTGGCCACTTCCTGTGTCGGAACAGCCCAGGCCGCGAATACGAGTACAAAGGTACACACGAACAGGGTGCGAACTGTTAGACCAAGCTCAGCTGAAATGCCTGCGAGTCCCATCTTGGCGATCACAGAAGTAAACCCGGCAAAAAACATTGAGATGAAGGCATAAGCCACCCATTTTTCCATGCGTGTATTTCCCTGAACATTTGATGTTGCAAGCGACTGAGAGGCCAATCACAAGTCACATGCCCCTCAGCACCTACTCCCGGCTGACGCAGTCAATCTTGCGGATGACTTATTTCGGTATGTACGCCGCTACCGACTTGCGAATCTCTTCCCGCGCTTCATCTGCGCTCCCCCAACGGCCCATCTTCACCCACTTACCCGGCTCCAATGCCTTGTAGTTTTCGAAGAAGTGCTGGATCTGTGCGAGGAGTAATGCAGGGAGGTCAGAGCATTCCTTTATGCTGCTGTACATAGAGCTGAGTTTTTCATGAGGCACCGCGATCACCTTGGCATCCGCCCCAGCTTCGTCCGTCATGTACATCACACCAACCGGGCGACTACGAATGACAACGCCAGGTGATACTGGGTAAGGACAAATCACCAAGACGTCGAGAGGATCGCCGTCATCGCTGAGCGTATTTGGTATGAACCCGTAGTTAGCCGGGTAGAACATCGGCGTGCTGAGGAAGCGGTCAACGAAGATCTGTCCGCTTGGCTTGTCCACCTCGTACTTGATCGGCGAGTGGTTTGCAGGAATCTCGATAACAGTGAAGAAGTCATCGGGAATCGCGTTACCAGCTGGAATGTCCGCGTAGCTCATGCTCATATCTCCAAGCGTCTATGAAAGGCTAAGGCCGCTGACTTTTTGCCAACGGATACACGTGATTCGATTTTTACGCTGACCAAGCCAACAGATTTCCCGGCTACAGGACGAATGATTTCCTGATCGCATCCAAGTCAGTCCATGGTCGCGGAGATTTCGAGCTGTCCTCATCACAGTCAAAGTGGTGTGCGAACGGTTGATCACTCAATGTCTCGGGCTGCTGCGCCGCGCACTTTCTACAAATGACAATGCCGCCCTGGATTCTCCATCTCCTGTTCCAGTCGACTAGCCTCTCTGACGGAGTCATTACGTCTCTCTCGTTTCAATCTGGTTGGACTCAAACCGGTGGACATCACCGCACGAATGCATCATGTCCTGCATAAAACGCACGGCTTCCCAGGTGCTCTTCTATTCGCAGAAACTGATTGTATTTCTCGACCCGCTCCCCCCGGCATGGAGCACCTGTCTTGAGATGGCCAGTGCCCATGGCGACTGTCAGATCAGCGATGAAGCTGTCCACGGTCTCCCCACTGCGATGAGAAACCATTGCTCCCCAATTTGCCCCGTAGGCCATTTCAATGGCGGCTTTGGTCTCAGTCAGGGTTCCGATTTGATTGGGTTTGATCAGTACGGCATTGGCGACGTTTTCTGTGATACCTCGCTGAATCCGTTCGACATTGGTGACAAATAGGTCATCTCCAACCAACTCGATCCGGTCACCCAGCGCAGTATTCAATAGCTTCCAGCCCGACCAATCGTCTTCCGCGAGGCCATCTTCCAGCACCGCAATCGGGTACTGGTCGACCCAGGAGGAATAGAGGCTAATCAGCTCTTGGGCGTCGACCTTACGACCTTCCGAACGCAGATGGTAAAGACCGTTTTCATAGAAGCCGCTGGATGCTGGATCGATAGCGATCTCGATCTGAGATCCAGGGGTATAACCGGCCCTTTCAATTGCCTTAATGATCAGCTCAACGGCATCTGAGTTCTTCTTCAGTGCCGGCGCAAAGCCGCCCTCATCTCCGACCGCTGTTGAGTAACCGGCGTCCTTTAGCACCGCTTTCAGCTCGTGATACACCTCAGCGCCCCACCGCAAGGCTTCCTTGAAACTGCCAGCCCCTGTAGGTGCAATCATGAATTCCTGAAAGTCAGGGCCTTGCCAATTGGCGTGAACACCGCCATTGAGAATATTGAACATCGGGACGGGCATTCTTGCTGCTTGCTCGGCGCCCAGATATTGGAACAAGGGCACGTTCATCGCAAAAGCCGCCGCTCTGGCAACGGCGAGGCTTACGCCCAAGATAGCGTTTCCTCCAAGCCTGGATTTACCAGAGGTTCCATCCAGCTTAATCATCAGATGATCAATCTGTTCCTGGTCAACCGCATCCAGGCTCCTCAAAGATTCATGTATTTCGGTATTCACATTGCTAACGGCCTTTAACACTCCTTTGCCGGAATACCGCTGTGTATCTTTGTCACGTAATTCAACTGCTTCGTGAGCGCCTGTAGAGGCACCGGACGGTACTGAAGCCCGGCCCATGGCGCCGCCCTCCAAGGTGACGTCGACTTCAACGGTAGGGTTACCGCGTGAATCGAGAATTTCACGTGCATGAATGGCCTGGATTTGCGTTTTCATTGATCTTCTCCAAGTAACGATTCGGGAACGTCATTAACCATTTGAATCCGTTGAGAGGCCTCTATGTCGGACGTCAGCTCTCCATGAGTATCCTGAACAGCTGCACTGACGACACCGCAATTGCGGGAACTAGAAAGCCTCCAATAATTAGTTCAGGAATCTCTCCCACCAAGGGCATGAACTGCCCTCCCTTGGCCATCTGGAAAAGCTCCAGCATTTGGTTCGACGCAACCATCACAGAGCAGCAGTACGCAGTCTGGGCTTGCAGCCTAGCCCGCCTTTGATCTAGCAGATGAAAAGTCAGCAACGACACTCCAATGCTTACGATGAAAAGCACGGCGAACTCATACACGGATCCTGTAAGAAACCTGCCCATCACAAGCCCGAATACGATGCTCAGCATCACAGCGATCATGGGGTCTCCCAATTCTCTAAAGTTGTTTTAATGAGCTGACGTCGGTGAGCTCCATTTCGCAATCTCATCTTTGGATTGCCCACCTCCATTGCGCTCATCACGCTCAATGTTGCTGTGCTCTCAGCTCGTAGCCCGGTACGCAGGTGCGGGCTACGTCTGCCTTGCAGGACTTCTCACTGGGCATGCGCATCGTGACCAAGCCGCCTTCGAGCGACGTGACGATGTACCAGCCCTCGCTTGATACCTTTTGGCTGCCTGCGATGCCCGCCAGAAAAAGCGACCAAAAAACCAGTCCTATGAGGAGCGGCCTGTTGTCACAAGCCCAGTTAGCGGGGGCTGGCTGTGGACGTAGGTTATAAACTCGGTACATGGCGTTTATCCTTTTTTTGTTAGTTGTCCAAAACGATTTGTTTTTAGTTTTCCGCCTGGCCCACTCGACCGTACTCGATGGGCAATTTGATATAACTCAGCGAAAACGCCTCCCTGGCCAATGCCTCTAGCAACTTGTCGCATCCAGGCTCATCAGTGGATATCGTCACCGTGACCGGATGATCGGCACCGCTGAGGAAATGTGCGGTATGCAAATGCCCCAAATGATCTAACCCCTCTGTACCGCTCACCAACGTCGCACCCAGCGCGCCCTCTCGCTTGGCGAACTCGACCAACCACTCGCCCAGTGGAAGGTGCTGGTAGTTGGTACTCTGTTCAGTGAAAAACGTCAGTTGAAAGCCTTTCATGGCAACATCCTCTAAGGTGGTAAGAGCGACCGATGCTGCGGTCGACCATGCCCTTTCATTTACGAGCTGTTTCCTCAGGATGAATTACGACGCGTCACTGAGCGGTAATTCGCATAAGAGAAGAACTGCTCGCACCCTGCGTAATTCGTCAGCGTGATCGCGCAGGAAGGCGCGCAGCTTGTCCTCTGTATCTAGCAATTCCAGGCATTGGGGATGACGCATATCACCCAGCTCCGGGTGATGATGCGAGATGCGATGCCCCGGCAAATAACCTGCAGAAATCGTCTTGAGCATGACCTGCTCGATTTTTGCTTTTTGAGCAACTTTAAGGAGGCGCTGGGCTAGCGCAGGTGCGCTTAGGTGGTGCCAGAAGCTGGTAACCCGAGCCCGACTAGCGCCAGGGAAATAGAGTTGCAAAGCTGTCAGGCGATCTTGACGATCCTCGGTCATTTCTCTTCTCCCTCAAGAGCCATTTTCCGCTCGTTTTCAGATTTGGTTTGTGCGTGGAACTGCTTGATATCGGAGAGCCGGATTTCCTCCGGCAGCGGACGGTGATGCTTGCTGTGACCAACGCGCTGTGCGTGATAGATCCCGGTGTGTCCGGATACGAGGTAACTGGCGATACAAGCAATGGCCGCGAGGGGGGCGATTTCAGGCCCGAACAGTTCCATTGCCATGACAATGGTTGCCAGCGGCGTATTAGCTGCACCAGCGAAGACGGCGACAAAACCGATACCAGCCAGCATGCCGAAGGGAAGATGTAACAGGGGCGCTAGTGCGTTCCCCAGGGTGGCGCCAATGTAGAACAGCGGTGTGACTTCGCCGCCTTTGAAACCAGTGCCCAGTGATACGACGGTGAACACCATCTTTCCAAACCAATCCCAAGGAGCCATTGGCATTTGAAAGGATTGGATGATGCTTGGAATGCCTAAACCGATGTACTTATCGACGTCGATGTAATGATTGTCAGTGAGCGCCCACACAGCGATTGCGATCAGCAGGCCGCCAGCAAAGGGTCTTAACGGTGAATAGGTGATAAGCCGTTTAACGACCGCACCGAGCTTATGGGTGGCCGTCGCGAATAGCAGGCCAGTGAGGCCAAAGATAATCCCCGCTGCTACCACAGCCATGACGCTCCAGAGCTGCACCGGAACCACTTCGCCAATGACGTAATGCGTGTGAACCACTCCCCAGGCTTGCCCCACCTGGTCAGCAACGATTGCCGCAACCACACAAGGGAAAAGCGCGTCGTAACGCATACGTCCGATGGCCAACACTTCAAGTCCGAACAAAGCCCCCGCGAGAGGTGTTCCGAATACGGACGCAAAGCCAGCGCTGATGCCGGCCATGAGAATTACCCGGCGATCTTCGCGACGTAGCCGGAATACATGCGTCAGTTGGTCGGCAAGGGCTCCACCCATTTGCACTGCCGTTCCCTCACGTCCCACAGATGCACCGAAGAGGTGGGAAACCACGGTTCCGATTAGCACCATCGGCACCATGCGCAAAGGGATAATCTTTTTAGGATCGTGGATCTCATCAATGATCAGGTTGTTTCCGGCATCAACCGGTTTACCCATCAAATGGTAAGCGAGCCCCACGGCGAAGCCAGCAACTGGAAGTAGCCAGATCGCCCAGCGGCGAGTTTCCCGCCATTGGGTAGCGTGATCTAAAGAGAAGAGGAATAGCGCTGAGGCAGAACCCGCCAACAGAGCGACGAGACCTGCAAGCGCAAGCCATTTTGCTATGTAAGGCAGTAAGTCGAGTTGTTCAGGTCGTCGGAGTTTAGACATTTGGCCAGCCACAAAAAAGTAAGTGGGCCTGACCAAAAAGGGAATCTGAGCGCGAACGCCTACGGACCTGATTGATCAGGTTTCTGTAGGCATCATCAGCTGCTACGGGCGCAGCGGTTGGTTAATGGAGGAATGCCATCTCCAATGAATCGATCTTATCTAGCCGCGATGAAAATGTAAAATCTTGTTACAGATGCCGCAGACTTGGTCAGGGAAGATGCTGTGTCGGCGGGCATTTCCCTGAAGAGCGTTGAGGTAGCTCACCCCAAATCTTTAGCAGGTTTTGGTTGGTTTGACTCAATCTCGCCCTGGCCGACAAAGCCTATCTCAATGGGTGACTTGATGTAGAACAGGCTAATCTGCTCTGCCTCTAATCTCTGAAAAAGGCTGTCGCACTCGTCCTGCGTGATGGCGAGCTGAATTTCCACCGGTTCATCAGCCATCTCAAAAAAATGCGCGGAATGTAACTTACCTGTGTGGCCGAAACCCTCAATTCCTGTTGAAAGAGTCGCACCCCGAAGCCCCAGATCTTTCGCCAGATCAACAACCCAATCCCCCAACATTTTTCCTTTATAACGGCGATTTTGTTGAGTAAAGAAAACGACTAGAAAGCCTTTCATGATTAGCACCTCAGCTTGAGCTCAAATATTGATATGTCAGCAGTCCGAGCGCAGTCATAGCCAGCGATCCCATGACATGGACACCGATGGCACCCAACGCCCAAACAATCCTACCTTCCTGAATCAGCGTCAGCGTTTCTGCGGAAAACGTAGAGAAGGTTGTAAGACCACCGCAAAAGCCAGCCATGATCAGTAGGCGCCACTCTTGGCTGATCGAAGGATTCGAAGCGAAGAATGCCAATGCGAGACCGATGATGTAACCGCCGACAAGATTGGCTACGACTGTCCCAGGAGGAATTGTCGGGAACAGCGCATTCAGGCGTATACCTAATCCCCAGCGTATCCAAGCGCCGAGGGACGCTCCTATGGCTATCGCAAACAGTGATTTCAGCATCGCTTCAGTCCTTACCAATAAATTGCGATAGAACGGAAAACACAAGGAAGCTTGGGATGCGGAAAAATATAGGATGGGGAATCATGTCCTGTCCTCGATTGGGACAGGAGCGCACCTACGCACCCTGTCCAGGGTTCACGTAGGCATCATCAGCACGAAGGCGGTTTAAGGAGGAATGCCATCTCCTGATCTGATCCTATAGCATCCTTACCCAAGGCATCAATAACCTCATTAAGCGTCAAGACAAGCTCGGCAGACGCCTAAGTTCAAAGTACATGGTTTAGCAACCATCCAATTAATCCACAACTCAAGACGACCAACCACGGAGGAGCCCTCCAAAACATCAGAGCGACGAGGGCTATCAGCGCCAATCCAAAGTCTTGGGTTTCTAATATCGCACTCGTCCAGAACAGGCTATACAACGCCGCCAGAAGAAGCCCGACCACTCCCGCATTAACCCCAGCAAGTGCCGCCTGGGTGCGCAAGCTATGCCGTAGTTTTTCCCAAAATGGCAACACTCCAATCACGAGCAGGAATGAAGGCGCAAAGATAGCGATGAGGCACACCGTAGCGCCGAGCCAACCAGATGGCTGGCCGCTCATGGACGCTCCGAGAAAGGCTGCGAAGGTAGAGAGTGGCCCAGGTACAGATCATTTTGTGCATTTCGACCTGACCAACCACCTAGATAGGCATCTACTCAGAACGCATGCTAAATGACTGAATCGGTGCTCTAATCCCGCCCATGCTGTTTCATTCCCGTTTTCGAGCTCGACTACGAATTTACAATCAGGATCATCGGCATGCGCTTGTCAGACTTCATTATTAAAAACCTAGAGCCCATTCTGCAGGCTTGGGAAGACTTCGCCAGAACCATTGAAGTGCCTGGCCAAGAATTGGACTCAAAGGGTCTGCGCGATCACGCAGAACAGATGTTGCGCGCAATAGCCCTAGACCTTCGCACAACCCCGCCCCCGCAAGAGCGAATTGCCCAATCCCAAGGCAATGATCCTGTGGAGCAGTTGGAAACGGCTGCCGAAGTCCATGCGGTAACGCGTTTACTGGTGGGCTTCACACTGGATCAAATGGTATCGGAGTATCGGGCCTTGAGGGCGAGCGTGCTCAGTCAATGGCTGGGGCAGATGAAGGCAGGAACGTTCTTGGATGTGGACGATATGATCCGCTTCAACGGAGCAATTGATCAAGCGCTGGCCGAGTCTATCGCTAGTTATTCGCGTGCAGTGGAAGCCTCACGCAACGTTTTTTTAGGCATTCTGGGGCACGATTTGCGTACCCCACTGGGAGCCATTTTACTGGGAGCCGACGTGTTGCGGCGCTCGAAAAAGGTTGAGGGGCGAGAGGCTAAAGTTGCATTGGGAATATTCACCAGCGTAAAGCGAGCCAGCCGAATTGTTAGCGACTTGTTGGATCTAACACGTTGCCAAATGGGCCCTGGAATTCCTGTCAAGAAGGTCGAGATTGACTTAAAGCCGCTATGCATACGTATCGTGGAAGAGATCCGCACATTTCACCCAAGCGCGGACATCATCTTTAGGGCAGAAGCGTCAGCTCTTGGTGAGTTTGATGGCGCTCGAATGGAGCAAGTGTTTTCCAACCTACTCAGCAATGCTGTGCAACATGGCGACCATGAATTCCCTATCGAAGTATCGCTCGATAGTTCTGATGGGAGCGTTTTATTCGTCGTCCACAATCGCGGCGAGCCAATACCGGAGCATGTTTTACCGTTTATCTTCAGTCCCATGGGCCGCTTCTCTCAGCAAGCTACGCTCGATGCAGGCCATAGCGCTGGCTTGGGATTGGGCCTCTACATCGCTTCCGAAATCGTTACCGCACACTCCGGCTCTATAGATGTGACCTCCGACAAGCTGCACGGAACCACTTTTCTGGTAAAAGTACCTGCCGGTAAACGCTGAATTTGTGTTTGGTAGCCAGACTTCACTATGGCTGCGGCATCAAATGATAACTTTCACCCTATAAAAAATGGGCCTGCAAGGAGAGCTTCTAAACTACAGGGCCTCTACATTGATTTGACTGATACTACCTCAACATATTTGTACTTCTTCCTAGCAGCCTTCACAGCCTCTTGCTCAGCAAGCAACGAGCTCAACGTATCAGCCTCGTGAATCAACTCGATCATTTTCCCTTCAAACTCGTTACCAACGCGTAACGTGACCCTCAGCCTGGGCGTGAATGCTTTTGCCACTTTCTTCTTCGCTGCTGGAGTGACCACCGGTTTGGCGAGCACAACTTCTTCCACAGGCTCCTCTACTAGAGGAACAGACACCTGATCTTCGGGACGTGGCGTACCGAATAACGCACGACGCATTTCTTCTTCAGTTAGTTCAGAGTTCATAGAACATCTCAAAGGGGGTGGTAATCAGCTCGACGAATTCTACTAGGATGGCTGCTCCAGCGTGTCCACTGGAAGCATGTATGAATCATGTTGTGTGCTTCCCTGCTGGCCGATGCGCGAATTTTGCCGCAGGCCAGAGAGGGGAACTACTTTTTCAACATGATCAGCCAATACCGGTCTTTCACCAACATTGGATCCCAGCCGAATATCGCGGCAATTCCAAAAAATTAGAGGAGCAGAATTCGCAGAACAATCGACAGTCTATCCTTCAAGACTTGACCTCATTGATCAGGGCGCTGATGCATGAACTCACTCTGGATCGCACTGGCCATTTTCACGTGCCTAGTGGCTTCATCGCTTCTAATGATGTATTGGTATCCTAGGCTGGCGGCCCACCACCGTGATGACGACACCAACACCGTCATTCGCTTGGTCGCCAACATTTTTGTAGTTATGACTTCGCTGGTCTTTGGTTTGATGATCAACTCTGCCAAAAACACCTTTGAGTCCATTGACGCAAACTTCCATGGGTATGCAACCAGCCTGATAATTTTTGACCGGACTCTGCGTGGCTACGGAGAAGCGACACAAGATACAAGGAGCCGTCTGATCACTTACCTTGAGCGTGCTATCGAGACCCCATATCGAGGTGACGAAGCATTGCAGCACCGGAATAGTGAGGCGGCCAAATACTTGGACGATATCGGGAAATCATTGACCGGTATAAAACCCCCGGATCGCTTCCATGAAACGATGCTTCAGGATATCCGTCAGCAGTACCATTCGCTCATTGAGCAACGCTGGAGGATCGTCGAACAGTCGGAGGGGGCGATTCCGGGCCCTTTGATCGGTATGCTGGTCGCTTGGTTGACACTCATTTTCGCCAGTTTTGGATACCGCGCACCACGGAACTCGATGGTAATTGGAATGTTCATCATCTCTTCATTGCTCATCGCCGCTTCTGTTTACCTTGTATTGGACATGGATGTGCCGTTCCACGGCCCTATCCAGATATCCGACGCCCCCCTGCGTAGGGCGCTCGCTGTCATGCAGCTCTAGGTGGTTCGTTGAGCACTTACACGCAAATCAAAGCTTTGACCAAAAGGCGGACGTTGGCCTTGAATCGCCGCCGCTCACTCCAGCCAGTGACTGACCGGATGGAAAAGACGTGAAGTCTAGCGCCCCTGTTCTTAAAGGGGCTCCGTTTACCAGGAGTTTTTTCTACATCCCCCTCAATTGGAGCCAAATACCCAAGTAGCTTATTCGACGTCTGAATTAATAATCCTTCTTCATTGAAGCGTATATTTTGGTGTAACTTCACAACACTAATTACTTAGGAGGCTCCCATGTCTAAGCTCGCAGAATTCCGCCAACTCGAAAAACACCTTGCCGAACAACTCCAAGCGCTTGAAGCCCTCAAGGGTGATGCCGGCCTTAAAAAAGAAATCGAATTCGAAACGAAGCTTCGCGATTTGCTCGCAAAATATAGCTACAGCCTTAAGGACGTAATCAACCTGCTAGATCCACAAGCAGGCCGTCGCGCTCCAGTAGCCGCGACGAAAGCCGGCACCCGGAAAGCTCGCCAAGTGAAGGTCTACAAGAACCCTCATACTGGCGAGGTTATTGAGACTAAGGGTGGCAATCACAAAGGCCTAAAAGAGTGGAAAGCTAAGCATGGTTCCGACACCGTCGAGTCATGGCTGACCAGCTGATTTTGAATTAAGTAAAAGGGCCCTAATCGGGCCCTTTTCTGTTTTCGTCTGCAGTACGAAAATACGTCGAGTTTTTGCCCGTTCCACGCAGGTGAAGGAAATAGGAAACGTAGGCAAGAGTTACTTAGCTATCCAGCAGGCAGGGGCCCCGCTCACCAAGCGCGACTTTGGCGGCTTGTCCGTTTCCTCTACCTATTTTCAACTGCGACGTGTCACCCGGAGCCTTCGATGCCTAACTTTCTGGATACGTGGAACGGTAAGCTGGTCTGTGATGACTTTGCCGGTTACAAGGCCAGCTTTGAGCTGGGCATCACCGAAATCGGCTGCATGGCTCATGCACGCCGCAAGTTCTTCGACCTGCACGTGGCGAATAACAGCCCGGTGGCGGAGCAGGCGCTTCACTCGATTGGCGGGCTGTACGAAGTCGAGCGACACACCAGAGAAATGAGCGACGAAGACCGTTTGCGATTACGCCAGGAAATGGCGGTACCCATCGCTGAAAAACTGCATGAATGGATGCTGGCCCAGCGTGAACTTGTGCCCGAGGGCTCGGCTACGGCCAAGGCCTTGGATTACAGCCTTAAGCGCGGGGTAGCGCTGACGCGCTACCTGGAAGATGGGGCTGTACCCATCGACAACAACCAGATCGATAACTTGATCCGGCCGTGGGCGCTTGGGCGATCGAACTGGTTGTTTGCTGGGTCGCTGCGCAGTGGCAAACGGGCGGCAGCGATCATGAGTCTGTTCCAGTCAGCACGCAGCAATGGGCATGATCCGTATGCTTATCTCAAGGATGTGCTCACGCGGCTGCCCACGCAGCGGGCCAGCGAAATCACTGATTTGTTGCCGCATAAGTGGGTAAATAGTCTGGGATAATCCTACAGCTGCTTCTCCATAACGATGGTGCGCTCCGCCCCATGAAACTCGTCGCGGATTTTCTGATAACCCAACGCGGTATAAAACCTTTCAGCTGTAATCGACGATGGCACACGTACAGCTCCAACTCCTGCACTGGCAGCAGTTGTATGAATGACATCCATCAAATGCCGCCCGATACCGCCTTTCTGGTGCGCCGGGTCAACGAAAACACTTCTGACCACATCACCGTCGAGACCGGCAGTGCCAATAATGTTTTCGCCCAATAAGTCTACGAAGACCCTACGCTTCGTAAGCTGTGTGGTGATGGCCTCAGGAGAAAAGCTCTGCTCAACCTGAGCGATCACGTCAGGCGGATAGTCCTGTGAATTTGACTCACGCAGGGCGGCTATAACTACGCGGCTTATCGCTGCTGCATCTCTGCTCGTGGCGGGACGAACGTGACATTCCATGCTGAGACCTCAATCCTAAAGGATTACATCTTAGCGCATCGCAATGTGCCTTCCCCGGACGCTTACTATGGGGCGGAAGATACCCCATTTCCTTTTTCGATCTCACATTCATCTGCGCCCGGTGTGTGGCCGGTTAGGAGCTTTGTTAGTGCATGGAAGTCCTAGCGATAGAGGCTATCGCATCCACAAATAGGCGGACACCATCGCCCATGGCGCTGGGATTATGAAGGTGTGTTTGCTGGCCGCTTACCGACTAACACTGCTTCGTATCAGAGCACCTTGAGGTCGAAGGAAATACGATGTTTAGAACGAACGACACCAGCATGGTAACCGTTCGGCGAACCCACCTAAGCAGTTAGTAATCAGCCAGATGTAGTGTCACTAGACGTTCCTAATTCATTTCGCTGGCAGGCTTCGTCAACACGGCGCTTTCATGGTTCGTCGTCCCAATAATTAAGCGTAGTCCCGGGCCGCTGCACAGCGGTGAACGCGCGCGCTCCATTGATTGTGACCATCGCCTGATATTTCCCGGAATCCGGGTATTGGCAGACTTCGGGGGTTTCTCGGGTGCCAATGGACAGGTACTTCAGCGGCGCATCCGAGGTGTTGATGATCTGATGCGGATACTCGGGGCCGGCCGGAATGAAGATGACATCGCCGCTTCTGATCGGCAACATTTCGCCCGCTACACGCAGGGTGCCAAACCCTTCCAGGATGACGAACATCTCTTCCTGAGCATAATGAAAGTGGTAGGGGCAAGAACGCTTGCCTGGCGCGACGATGTCCACCGACGCACCTAGTTTCTGCGCGACAGTGTCAGTGCCGAGGCGCGCGCCATGGCTCTCGTAAAGAGGGTCGCGGCGCTCGTATTGCAGCGGCACATCATTGAAATTGCGAATCATGCGCGCAGTTAGAACACAGGCGGTATTGCTCATTACTCACTCCCGAAATTATCTGTCCGGGCATCCCGCCTCGCGTAGCTAACCGGGTTGCCATTTATGCGGCAGCAGCTCTTCAATTTCACATGCCAGATACGTAAGCATGCACCGAAGTCACTATGCATGACCCAGGTTGATACCCACTGAGGGTGGTCAGTGCCATTGGCACTGAAAATACAACAGCCCTCACCAGCCAAACTGCTGACTAACCTCCATCCGATATGTCACGCGAGGATGATTAGTGGTCTTCAGTAGGTTAGAGACCTGGCCATTCTTGTGATGCTGTCCTGCACCCACTGCTCTGCCATGGCGGGCGTAGCAGGGATAAAAAGGCGCGATTCACTGACCGCCTTGTCACGATGCATTGGCATCGAGTAACTGGTGGGCATAGTCGCTGGGGGCTCTTCTATCTTCGCCATCTCTAGGTTTCTCAGCGTGATGCGATACCAACCGCTTCCAAATGCGGCCACTTGGAAGCATGAAAGGAGCAGTTTAGAAAAATGAGTGGGAGACACGAAGTAGAGGCCAGCCGGACGACCTTCCACAGGCGCGCTCGCATCAGCCTCAATGAAAAGTAACCCGTCGTCGAAAACCCGCCATGTTGTATCCCCCGACTTCAAACCAGTGAACGATTTGTCGTCCAAATCTTCATAGCCCTGCTTAAATTTCGCGAGCCCCAGATTATGAAATTTTTGAAAAATCTCATCACGGCGCTGCGACGCTTCGTGCACAGCATGACTCTCGATAGGCTGCGGTAAGAATGCGAACTCAAAGCGTGGTGCGTATGAATGGCTTCCGTAAGCACGGGAGTTTGAAGCCCCATTTAGGCGTTCTAGAAACTCCTTTTCGGGCACAGAGCTTTTGGACTTTTCCATCCTGGTAAGGCCTTGGATGATCGCCGTTAATAGCTCCTGCGGCCCGGAGAATGAGGCGCGAAAGAAACCTAGCTTGTAGTCAGATACTTCGCTGACGAACACGGCCTGCTTTTCATCAAATTCCGTCTGCTGAATGAAGACTAAGATCGGTTTCCGTCTGCTGACTGCCTGGCGAAATTCCTGTTGGGTTACTGACAGACTCGGCTGAGGCTCGTAGCCGTAGTTAGCGCCCAAAATGAGAACGAAGAGGTCGCACTGATCAACCTCTGTCAGGCATGCATGCTCGGAGGAATAAGTACGGGCTCCAAAGTGCTCGCTCATGATCGGCTTCATATCCAGAGCTTCCACGGCATCCTTGGCAGCCGCTCTAAATTGCTCAAACCCCCTCACTACCGAGCTTATGAATACCTTCATCTGTTCCTCCTCAAAGTGCCGACCTATGTGCCGTTTGGACTACTGTCTGGTGGGATGGTTTCTACTAGCCAAGGCGTGGGTGCCTATGAACGACGTAGCAGCATGATTGCATCCGTAATTCCTTGAGCATTTGTGTCCAGCGTTTCCATTGCTGCAACTGCGTTGGCAGGGGCATCTACCGCACCGTTTTCTAAGAGCCAATTAGTGACCTCTTCAATAGCCGCACATATCGCATGTTGGTTGTGCAGCAGCAGTGTGAGCGCATCGGCTGCAGCTATATTCGCTTGAGAACTATCTGGCATCGGTATCTTCCTTGAGTAATTGGTGCGGAAGGCGGTAAGCAATCACATCAGCGATCATTGAGCGCAACAGCAAGGTCATTGGTGGGGGAGACAGATTTGCTGTCGTTGTGAGGAGGCGGAGTGAGCTATAACACGTTCATACTCAATCCGGTTGAGCGTGCCCTCCTAGAATTTTGAATGCATTGTCTAGGTCAACGGGAGCCCCATGCCAATGCCGGCGATTAAAGACTGCGCGTCCCAGGGTAATTTGATCCGCAAGTTCGGTCTCCTGCGCAAAGAGTTGGAGGGCAGCACGCTCGTAATGTTTGACATGTCCAGTGGCGGAAAATCGCGAATGTCCCGCTGCCCCGAGTTGAACACTTCAGCGTCGTGATCGACTTCGTGCCGTATTGGTCTGCCTCTCCCGACGCTCAGCCGTTTAGACGGTTGGGGGGAAGTGCGCAACTTCTTGCGCACTCGAATGTGGATAACCATGTGGACACATCCTTACAGCCCACGTAATCCGTTCTGTACAGACGAGTGCGCAACTTCTTGCGCACTACTGCGCAAGAAGTTGCGCACTTCAGACCTAAAATCCGAGCAAAAAACGTGCAAAAACGCGATCCATTGCGGCTTCATCCCCGGCTCCCGGGGACTTTACCAAAGCTGGCACGTTCCTTGATTGAAGCGCAAGCACCCACCGGGCGATTTCGCCTCAGGGCACTCTGAATTTCCAGCAAGGAGCACACTCATGGCTACACCAGCGTATATGTCGGTTACCGGCGAAAAACAAGGTCTGATCACTGCCGGCGCGTTCACCGCTGACTCCGTTGGCAACACCTACCAGGAAGGTCACGAAGACCAGGTCATGGTTCAGGCGTTCAGCCACGACGTGATTATCCCGCGTGACCCGCAATCCGGTCAGCCAACTGGTCAGCGCGTTCACAAACCAGTTGTGATCACCAAGGTCTACGACAAGGCTTCGCCGCTGCTGCAAGCCGCTCTGACTTCCGGCGAGCGTATGAGCGAAATCGTTATCCAGTGGTTCCGTACCTCGGCTCAAGGCACCCAAGAGCACTACTACACCACCAAACTGGAAGACGCGATCATCGTCGCCATCAACAACAAAATGCACAACTGCCAGGATCCAGGCAATTCGCACTTCACCCACCTGGAAGAAGTGCAGTTCACCTACCGCAAAATCACCTGGACTCACGAAGTATCCGGTACTTCGGGTTCCGATGACTGGCGTGCTCCAGTCGTTTAATTACGGCTGATTGATGCACTTGCCTGGGCTGGCGCTGCTGGCCCAGGCGTTCAACCAATAAAGAATTTTTCACCAATAGCCCACCAACGGGCTGTTGCGCGTCGCAGCATTGTGCGAGGAACAAGGGATGTTCTCACCGGCTAACCAGCCTCATTTCAACCTGACTGTCGATGGCGTGGAAAACGATTTCCAGGTCTTGTCGTTTACCGGCCGGGAGGCACTCAACACCCCCTTCGAATTCGAGCTGGAACTGGTCAGCGAAAAGGCTGCGATCAACCTCGAAAGCGTGCTGCATAAACTGGCGTTTCTTCAGCTGTCGCCGACCGGTACTGGCATTCACGGGCTGGTCTACAGCATCGCCCAAGGCGAGGCGGGCAAGCGTCTGACCCGCTACAAGATCATCCTGCGCCCGCAACTGGCCTACCTCGCGCACCGGGTCAATCAGCGGATTTTCCAGCAGATGACCGTGCAGCAGATCATCAGTCAGGTGCTGGAAGAACACGGCATCCTTGCCAGCGATTATCACTTCCAGCTCAGCGCGATTTACCCCGAGCGCATCTACTGCGTGCAGTACGACGAGTCGGATCTGCATTTCATCCAGCGCCTGTGCGAGGAAGAAGGTATTCACTACCACTTCCAGCACACCGCCAGCGGCCACAAACTGACTTTCGGCGATGACCAGACGGTGTTCCCGAAACTGGCGCCCGTGGCCTATCAGCAAGACTCCGGACTGGTCGCGGACAAACCGGTGGTCAAGCGTTTCGGCCTGCGTCTGGCCACCCGCACCAGTCGCACGACGCGGCGTGATTACGACTTCATCAAACCGAAGATCGAGCTGGAAAGTGATGCCAAAAGCAGCGCCCAACCGGACTTGGAAGATTACGATTACCCGGGTCGATTCGTTGATCGCGAGCGTGGCAAGCATCTCGCCAATCGGGCACTGGAACGGCATCGCAGCGACTATCGTTTGGCCGAAGGCAACAGCGACCAACCAATCCTTGTCACCGGGCATTTCCTCGCCCTGACCGAGCACGCCAACCCGACATGGAACGACCTGTGGCTACTCACTGAGATCTTCCACGAAGGCAAGCAGCCACAGGTGCTGGAAGAGTCGGTCACCAGCGACACCACGGACAACAAGGACGATTTCCACCAGGGCTACCGCAACCGCTTCAGCGCGATCCCTTGGGACGTGCCGTACCGTCCGCCGCTGGATCACCCGAAACCGAAAGTCCTCGGCGCGCAAAGTGCGGTGGTGACCGGCCCCGAAGGCGAAGAGATTTATTGCGACCAGTACGGCCGGGTCAAGGTGCAGTTCTTCTGGGATCGTGAAGGCAAGCACGACGACATGACCACCTGCTGGATGCGCGTGGCGTCGAACTGGGCAGCGCAAACCTTCGGCTCGATCAACATTCCACGGGTTGGCATGGAAGTGCTGATCAGCTTCCTCGAAGGTGATCCTGACCAGCCGCTGATCACCGGTTGCCTGTACCACGGCGCGAATCTTCCGCCGTACAAGCTGCCGGATTTCAAGACCCTGGCCACGGTCAAGAGCAAGGAATACAAGGGCAGCCGCGCCAACGAACTGAGGATCGACGACACCACCAGCGAGATCAGCATCGCGCTGCGCAGTGACCACGGCGCCAGTGCGATCAACCTCGGCTACCTGACGCATCCACGCCCAAGTGGTGGTCAGCCGCGTGGCGAGGGTTTCGAGTTGCGCACCGACCGCCACGGCGCAGTGCGTGCCGGTGCCGGTCTGCTGATCACCACCGAACCGCGTCCAAACGAATCCAAACATCACAAGGATCTGCCGGAAACCGCCGAACGCCTCGCCACCGCGAGCGATCAGCAAGACGGTTTTGCGGTGCAGGCCAAGGAATTGCAAGCGCAGGAAGCGGGCGATCAGGACGACGTGGCCAAAGCCTTACACGCCCAGCATCAAGGCGTGCTCGGCAGTGGCCCGGCGAACATGACCGCCAATGAGTTTCCGGAATTCACCGAGCCGCATCTGGTACTGGCCAGCCCGGCGGGCATCGCGCTGACCACGCCACGCTCCAGCCACATCGCCACCGGCGAACACCTGGCGTTGAGCAGCACCGGTCACACCAGTCTTTCCATCGGCAAGCGTCTGCTGGCCAGTGCCAGTCGCGGCATGCGCCTGTTCGTGCAAAGCATGGGCTGGCGTCTGGTGGCGGCGTCCGGTGACATCGATGTGCGTGCGCTGAAGGACAGCATCAATTTGCTGGCCAAACTCAACATCACCGCCAATGCCGACCGCATCACCATCACCGCCAAGACCGAATTGGTAATACAGGGCGGTGGCAGCGCCACGACCTACAACGCCGGCGGCATTACCCACGCCACCAGTGGCCCGTACACCGCGCATGCGGCGAACTTCGCCTACACCGGTGCCAAGAGCTTGGCCGGCGTGTTCCCGGAACCGCCGAAACCGGGCAAGGGCAACCTCGAACTGTTCAATCAGTACGCCGGGCGCCAAGGCATCAAGGAAGGCGATTACGAAGTCATCGACGCCTTGGGCAAAAGCATCAAGGGCAAGCTCGATGCCAAGGGTTTCGCCAGCGTCTCTGGTGCCGCACCGGGGCCAGCGCGGGTGTTGTTCGGCAAGGATCCGGCGGACACTTGGAGCGACGGCAGTTATATCGGCAAGCCGGAATGGCCGTTGAATCCGCCAGGCGCGAAAGACGTGCCGAGTCAGGTGCAAGCAATGGTTGCGCAGGTATTGCCAACGAAGAACTGGGACATGCTGGATAAGGGCAAGGAAATGGCACAAACAGGGATGAGTGCGATGCAGACGGCAAAAGGCGCGATGCAAACGGCGCAGCAAGTGAAAGGCGTTGTGCAGGGTGGAGTGGCTGGATTGCCGAAACTTGCGAGTGCCGCCATGCCGAGTGCGTCGAGCATCCTTGGCGCCGCCAGCAAGGGCGGCCAACTGCCGACGCTTCCCGCGCCAACGCTTCCAAAACCTTCCTTGAAAACCCCGGGCCTGTTGGCGGGTGAGATGCTGTCATGACCACTGAAATCGTAAAACGTGAAGCTCAGGTTGCCATCGTTCCACTGAACGCCATCGACATCAAGGACGTTGCCAGAAGCGCGGCGACCTTCGATGCATGGCTGCAATCGGCCAGTGGTGGTGTGGTCACCCTCGACCGGATCAAGAACGTCGCCGGCGCCTTGCCGGTGGTCGGCAACATCATGGCGTTGGTCGATGCGCTGGGTGATATCGTTACCCTGTCCAACGCGCAGAAACGCGACCTACTGGCGTGGGCCAGTCTGGGCATCAACCTGATCGGTGTGTTGCCACTGCCACCGGCCATGGCGGCGGCACGCATGACCTTGCGTCCGACCCTGTTTCTGGTGCGCCAGGAGATGAAGGCCAGCAGCAAGATGTTGCTCAGTGCATCTGTGATCGAGGTTCTGGTCGGTCACCTGAACGCCTCTATCATCGGCACCCTCGACGACTTTGTTGAACAGGCCAAAGGCAAGTTGCCCGGGATTCTCGCGGACGCCGGCAAGCTGGGTGAGGACGCGATCAAAGAGATAGCCAAAGGCCTTGAAGCGGTCGCCAATGGCAAGCTTGATGCCAAGGGCGATCTGAATGCGGCCAGCGCACAAACGAGTGCGGCGGTCGATCAATTTAAGAATGATCCGCTTGCCTCAATCGGCAATATTTTCTCGGCTGCCAACAACACCTTAAAGGCCGCCGGCAAAGGTTTGGCCAATAGCGCGGCCGACAATTTACTGCCCGATGACGTAAAAAAAAGGGTGTCCGCCGAGACTGCCAAGCTGCGCGCAATGGGCCCGGAACTGCGCACCCAGTTGAGTAAGCTTGACGATGAGTCAGTGCAGAACTCCATCGGTTGGTTGCTGCTGATCCTGTCGAGCGCCGTCACCCTCTGGCGCAAACGCAACGCCCATGGCCAAAGTGCTGGGGTCAAACCTAACAAGACCAGTCAGGCCAAGCACACGGCCTCTGAGGGTGGCCTGGGTGCAAACAGTCAACAGGCCCCGGCAACTCACGCCCCCCAGCCGAAGAAAAACTGCGCCTGCTCCAGCACCCGACACAGCATCAATTTTGCTCTGGGTTCAGAAAGTCTCAGCCACACCGACATCAGCCTGCCGGGGCCGTTCCCGCTGGAGTGGACACGCACCTACAACTCACGCCTCGACGCCTACGATCAGAGCGAGATGGGCGCCCGCTGGATCAGCGAATTCACCACACGGTTTGACTGCGTGGACGATGGCTTGACGTTCTACGGCTCCGATGGCCGCGACCACAGCTATCCGCTGCCCAAACTCGGTCTGTTTCACTACGACGCCATCGAAAACATCACACTGGTTCGTAGTGGCGAAGACCAGTTGCTGTTGTGCCGTGGCTTCGAACGTAAGGAAACCTACGTCCGCCATGGCCAGCGCTTTGTGCTGACCAATATTTCGCTGCGCAACGGCGCCGGAATCATGCTGCATTACGAGCATCGGCACGGCGAGCACTCGGTGCTCTCCGACCTGATCACCTACCAAGAAAACGACATCAGCAAGGTGCACTTGCATCTCGGCACGATGATCGACGATCACGGCCGGCTGATAGGCCTTTGGCAAATCGTTGACGGTGCTCCACTGCGACAACTTTGCGCTTACCAGTACGGAACTGATGGCGACCTGATTCAGGCGCGGGATGAGAATGGCGCAGTCTGGTCGTATCAGTACCAACATCACCTGATTACGCGTTATACCGACCGCACTGGTCGCGGCATGAACCTTGAGTGGGACGGCCAGGGTGCCAAGGCCAAAGCCGTGCGCGAATGGGCGGACGACGGCAGCTTTGACACGAGTCTGGAATGGGATGAAAACATTCGCCTGACCTATGTCACCGACGCGCTCGGCAACGAGACCTGGCACTACTACGACATCCTTGGCTACACCTACCGCATTCGCTACGCGGATGAGCGATCTGAATGGTTTTTCCGCGACGATGCCAAGAATGTCGTGCGTCGCGTGAATGCCGATGGCAGCACGGATCGCTACTTCTACGATGAGCGCAGCAACCTACTCGAACATATTCGCGCCGATCACACCGTACTGCATTACGCCTACGACGATCAGGACATGCTGATAAAGATCAGTGATGCCGAGGGCGGGCAGTGGCAGCGCACCTATGACGACCAAGGCAATCTGGTCGAAGCTGTCGATCCGCTGGGCAATAAGACCGAATACGCCTACAACAAGGCTGGTAAACCTACCGCAATTAAGGACGCCAACGGCAATGAAAAGACGTTGGATTACAACGACGCCGGGCAACTGGTGGAGTACGTCGACTGTTCGGGCAAAACCAGTGCTTGGGAGTACAACGAACGGGGGCAGATGATCTCCTTCACCGACGCCGCTGGGAACGCCACCGAGTACGAATACAAAGCCGGGCAGTTGTTGCTGATCAAGCACCCGGACAAAACCGAAGAGCGCTTCGAGCGTGACGCCGAAGGTCGTTTGCTGGCGCATGTCGATGGGCTGGATCGCTGCACCACTTGGAGCTATACCGCTGCTGGGTTTATTGCCGAGCGTGTGGATGCGGCAGAGCAGACGCTACGTTATCGCTGGGATCGCTTGGGACGGTTGCAGGCACTGGAAAACGAAAACGAACAACACGCGCACTTCCGCTACGACCCGGTAGGTCGTCTGCTGGAAGAGTCCGATTTTGATGGGCGCACCACCCGTTATCAGTATGATCCACTCACTGGTCGTTTGGCCCAGTCCGCCAATGGCGAGCGCGTGATCGCGCTGAGCTTCGACCCAATGGGACGATTGACCGAGCGTCGCGCGACCTTAGGCGATCAGTCACAAAGCGAGACCTTCGCCTACGATGGCAACGGTAACATGCTGCTGGCCAGCAACGCCGACAGCCGCCTGCAATGGTTCCACGACCCGGCTGGCAACCTTCTGCGCGAACACCAATACTACCTCAGTCTGGAAAAATCCAAGGTTGCGATCTGGCAGCACGAGTACGACGTGCTCAATCAGCGTGTTGCCACTATTCGCCCAGATGGTCACCGCGTCAGTTGGTTGACCTATGGCAGCGGCCACCTGCTCGGCATGCGTCTGGACGAGCATGAACTGATCGGCTACGAGCGCGACGACTTGCACCGCGAAGTCGCCCGTCATCAAGGCAATCGTCTGATGCAAACCCAAAGCTGGGATCCGGGTGGACGTTTGAAGGAGCAGCTACTAGGGCGTGGCGATGACAAATCGACACTGCTGAAGCGCGAGTACAAATACGATGCTGCCGGCCAACTGACCGACATCAACGACAGCCGTCGCGGCGCCCTGGCCTATCGCTACGATCCCGTCGGCCGACTGCTCAGCGCGGTGACACGCCAAGGGGTAGAAACCTTCGCCTTCGACCCGGCGAGCAACCTGCTCGACGACAACGCGACAGAAATTCGCCGCCCGCTGGAGCTGACACCACCGCGCAGCAAACTGCTCGATAACCTGCTTCGTGAGTACGCCGGCACTCACTACGACTATGACGAACGTGGCAACCAGATCCAGCGCTGGCACAACGGTCAGCGTAGCGATCTGAAGTGGGACTTGTTTGACCGGCTCGTGCATTTCGAAGATCCACGCCTTGCGGTCGATTTCGCTTATGACGCACTGGGGCGACGCCTGCGCAAAAACTCTCGCGCTCACTACAAACAGCGTCCTGAAGCCGGCTCCCTGTGGAACCGCAACGAACACGCACGCAAGCAACGAGAGCTGGGCTGCGGTTTCACGCTCTACGGTTGGGATGGCGACAACCTTGCGTGGGAAAGCAGTCCCGCGCAGGCCGATGGCGAGCCTGGGCGCACTGTTCACTATATCTTCGAACCAGGCACCTTTGTTCCTGTGGCTCAGGCATTGACGCACAGCACTATCAACTTGATGGGAGTGCCGAGCTCTGACGACGACTACAGCCTGGATGATGATCCGCTGTGGAGTCACTCACCGGTGCCCTCGCCGATTGATATGCTGACGTGGTATCAGTGCGACCACCTAGGCACGCCTCAGGAACTGACGGATCAGAAGGGTGAGGTTGCGTGGAGTGCCCAGTACAAGGCTTGGGGGGGTATTCGGGAGCAGCGTTCCGTATTAGCGCAGCAGCAAGGATTGACCAACCCTGTTCGGTTCCAAGGGCAATACCATGACCATGAGACACATCTGTATTACAACAGACATCGATACTATGATCCGAACATAGGGCGTTTTGTCAGTAAGGATCCTATCCGCTACGCAGGTGGTTTGAATTTTTATTCATATGCTCCAAATCCAATACAGTGGGTCGATCCGCTCGGGCTGGCTCGAGTTAAAGGAATAACTCCGAACAATAAAGGAACTCGTACTGATATTGGAGGGGGGAAGCTTCCGGATCCAGCTGTAGGTTTAAGCACATCCGCAGGAGGAGGTGGTGCTCACCACCACGTCGTAGCTGAGCTTTACGAGGATCATAAAAAACCGCGTTCTATCTATCATGGACAATGTGGAGAGGCTGACGCACTCAGCAACATTGCGAAGAAACACAATGTTCAAACGGTTGATGAGTTAAAAGACCTTATGGAGGGCTCTACATCAACCACTACAAGAAATGATGGTAAAATGATGCCGTTTTGTCCCTCGTGCTCAGGGGTTATGAGCAGGCTTAAAGTAAAAGATGGAGCAGTATGATGATTGATAGCCTTGAAGTTAAAGAGTTTGATCGTCTTGAGGATGCGTTAATCGAAGCGAACGTATCTTTCGGCGAAATGACACGCCAGTACGCTCGCTATTTACTGAGTCTGATTGATAGTGGTGTGCTAGCTACCATTTCGGACTCTAAGTTAAAGACGCTGATCCCATATATCGAAGAAGGTATTCTGCGAGAGCGTATAGAGAACGATGGTGATCTCCGAGAAAAGCTTGCGATAGAACTCTGGGAGATAGAGGCGCAGCACGGTAAATCAGATCAGAATTTTGCAAATCTCATACGTTGTGTAATTTTTTGTTTTGGAACAGAAGATGGCTGGATTGAGGAGGGAAGCGATACAACACCAATCTATCTTTATTTTCTGGTTCTTAAAAAAATTCTGCCTGATATAAGGCAAGGCTTTATTAAAAGCTTCAAAGACTTTATAGCAGACCGAAGGAAAATCGATTGAGGAGTGGCTTGATGAAACCGGACACCATTTAGGCGAGAATTCTGGCCAAATAGAGGTATCTGATGACCGGTCAACGCTGTTCTTTTTTCGATGAGTTCGAATGCGAGGCTATCTACAAGAATCTCGATGACGATGATGATGACGAAAGGTTGTTGAGCTGGTGGCTCGAAAACTGACGATCCCGATTCACCATCGAAGGGTATCGGATCGATAAGCAAGGAGTGGCTGTGAGCGAACAAGAGCAGAGATATCCCAGCGCTGTCCAGAACGCGGTATGCGAAAAATACGGGATGTCAGTGCTTCCGCCAGAGGACATGGTCGCTATCGCCATCGGGTCGCTGGGAAATACACCCATTTACGGCACACGCATTCGATTGCCGGATGGGGGGAATGTCAGCTGGTTCATTCACTGCGGCACGCATTCGACAGCGATAGATTTTTACCAGCCTATTTGTATTGAGCATTTACCCGACATGCTACCGCTGGTTATGAAGTATCTATGTTTGCCCACGGGCGCAAAATTCATCATCGATATCCAAGGGTACGAAGACGTTTGGATGGCTGAGTAACTTGGTCAAAGGAGTGACAACATGAAAGACGCAATCCGCTTGGGCGACTCCACCACACACGGTGGCAAGGTGCTCGAAGCTTTCTCCCATACCGACCTCAACGGCAAACCGATTGCCGGGGTTGGTCACAAGGTCAGCTGCCCGTTGTGCAAGGGAATTTTCCCGATTGCCGAGGGCAGTAGCACCTACACCATCGATGGTGTACCCATCGCGCTGGACGGTATGAAAACCGCCTGTGGTGCTGCGCTGATTGCCAGCGGCCCGAAAGGGGCGGTTGTCAGCTGAATCAATATTTTTTGCATTGATTGCCTATCTCCATGGCGCGGGCTCCCGTCGTCCGTTCCATGGCTGAAGCGCGAATGAAGTCGTTCTTTCGGCATTGTCTGAATGTAGATGCTTACTACCCAATCATGAGCTTTATATGCTGAATTCGAATTATGTTTTTAAACGCCTGTGGATTGCATGTGTCGCAGGTGTTTGCTTCTGTAGCACGAACGTAGCGCAAGCGCAGCCAGTTGACGCCTATCAGAAATTGGATACTGCTGTGCTTCAATACGCGTATTCAAAAGAACAGAAAGACCTGGATAGCGTAAACAAACTGCTTGCAAGCGGCGCGAAGCCTGACGCGCTTATTCTATGGCATGCAGCTTATTACAGGAGCCCAGTGCTGGTAGATCGGCTTCTCGAGTTTCCTATCGATGTCAATCAACCAATCAGCGATAACGGTGAAACAATATTGTTATCCGTATTGGGGCATATGGGTGATACAGAAGACATGAAGGACTCAATGCCCATTGTGCAGAGCCTGATCAAAGCGGGTGCCGACATCAATGTGATTGCTCAAGGCGGAACTAATACCCCGCTTATTGCGGCCGTGGGCATAGAAAATTCGTCTTCGGTCGAAGTGACTAGGTTACTTCTGCAGGCAGGTGCCGACGCCCGGATGCTGACGCCTCAGGGGTTTTCTCCATTGATCGGCAAAGGTGCGAACAATCTGGAATTGATCAAGCTATTGATCGCTGCCGGTACCGATCCCTATGGGGTCAGCAAGGTCGGTTCAACCCCGTTACATTACGTTTGCGAGCGCGCCTATGCGTTGAACGATCAACCGGATCCACAAGCTGCACAGCGGATTGCCCTGCTACACAAGGCTGGCACTTCCGTTGATGCTTTTGCACCTCAACAACAGGCATGGCCTGTTGGAACTCCATTGCTGGAAAGTGCAATTCGTAGGAACCCTGATTGTACGGAGGCTTTGCTGGCTGCCGGCGCTAATAAGGATGCACCGGCGTACCCTCCAGAGTATGTGGCACAAGATCCAGATGCGAAGGGGCAGACCGTCCGTCAAAACATACTCAAATCAGTAAAAGATGTACCGGATTTGTATTCTGAATCCATTATCAAGTTGTTCCAGTAAAAACAATCAAGCCAAACAGAGCTCAATGCTCTTTGAAATTTAAAGGAATAAATATGAAGATCGCTTCTTTGATTCTCGCCATGGCAGCAGCTTTCGGCGCCTGCTCCCTCGCCCACGCAGAAGGACAGGATGCCGCCACCCTGAAAGGTGTGTACGACAACGGTCGCAACATGTCAGGCCTGATCAAAGGCTGTGTCGACAAGGGGATCCTGAAAGCAGACAGCGCCGAGAGCGCCAACAAGATGGTCGCTTTTGTTGACAAGATGCCAGGTGATTTCGATAAGCGTGACGGCGACAGGAACGAAGATTTTGGCCGTAAGGGGAAAGCGCTGGTCAACGGGGAATACAAGAACCTGGAAGGCAATTTGCCGCCGAACATCACTCTCAAGCAATGGTGTGAGCAGGCTGATCAGGGCATGCGTCAAGGACTGAAGCGTATGGGGCTCTGACCTAGACAGTTCTGAAGTCCAGCTTTGAATGACGCCCGCTGATCGCGGGCGTTTTTCGCTAGCCCACAAGCGTAGAGTTTTTTGTCGTTTGGCGTCTTAAAAAATTGCGGCAGGGGAGATGGCATCGTTTCTTCGGGCAGCGCCCGGCTGATTATTTGACGGTAGGATAGCTTCTGAAGTAAACGTCTGGGGTGCCTGAGGTATTACTGGCATAACGCTGAGGAATGTGGCGTTACTCCAGCTGGTTATAATCAAAATATGAGCCTTTTGAGGGGGTATGCAAGCAACGTTAGCTGACATCGATAGAGATGGCTGGGAGTTGGACGACGCCGAAGCCATCCACAATGAGTTCCCTACAAGCTTTTGGCTCCCACCGAGAGATGCTAGAAATAGTCTCCAAGCACAACAGCTTGTTAAGCTGATTTTTAGAATCGTTGCCACCGATGAGCGCGGAGCAGAAGAAGTCTGCGTCGAGCGCATGTGGGTTATCGTCAAGGGTCGAGTCGGAAATCTGTATGTAGGGCAGCTCGATAACGCCCCTTATTGCACTGATAGGATTCAGGCTGGTATGGAGGTCTGCTTTCTGCCAAATCACGTTATCTATATTTATGAAGAGCGGTAACCGTAGGGAGGGCTCGTAGGGAGTACGCTGACCCAGGTAGGCATACCCACTTAACCCGCTGGAGTGGCCACACTCCTTGTTCACTGTAGCCTACAATTTTGTTTCAGTTTCAAGTCAGCGCACTCAACGCAGTGCGCTGTTTCAATCCCCCCAACTAACCTCACTAAGGGTAGTGGACGATGCAGATAACCCTAGACGCAGTCCGTGAACAGATGCGTGATGCAGAGTCCATATTGCAGCAGCTTGACCTAACGCTAGAGGCGATTCGCTTTGACCCGTCTGTTCCCGCCAGTGTCGCAGCGGCTGCCAAGCAAACATCGGCGGTAATCGATTCGCACTTAGCTGGATTTAGGGGCATCCCGGTTCTTGCTCCGTTGGCAGATCAACTAAAGATCCAATACCTGGAAAACATCGACAAGGTCGTTGCGCCCAAGAGCGCTCAGCTTCAGGCGGCCAATCCGCCTGCCAGAGTTTGGAGTATTCTTCAGGGAAGCAGCAAAGCCGAATACTAAACTCGGCCCTTGCCATGCTTGAGCAGTAGGCGGCAACGCGAAGTGCGATATTGCAAAGGGCAGCGTCGAGAAGCCAATGCTTTGTTAAGCTCAAGTGCGCCGTGGCCAGAGGCGCTTGAGTATCAATATCAAAAAATCCTCCATAAGGGATCGATAGCGACCCTGATTGGTAGTCTGGGATCGGGATAAAAAATCAGTGGGCAGCCCAATACAAAATTAGGAGCTATTCTTGATTCGATACTACACTGCGCTACAGCGCACCGAAGGGGGCGCCGGAATTACGAGGCAGTGGAAGAGGATCCCAAGGTTAAATTGGCAAACAGCCTTAAGTTCTACAAGATAATTTTCGATTACTGACATGTCAGCATTGAATGCTAAGAGGGAAGGGTGTTCATTACAGTGCGGCTAGGTGGAAAACGCCAAGCCGGGATGTGCTCAAATTAATATTTTACTTCGCGAGTGAACAGGAAAATGAATCTTACATTCGAAGAAGCATCGATACAGGCATTATTGGCCGCACCTGACCGACTGGATACTCTAGACTTCGGTGTTATTGGCTTTAATGGCAGCTCAGAAGTGGTAGTGTACAATGCTTATGAGGCCTCAAGTGCGGCTTTAAGGCAGGCGCGTGTTTTAGGTAAGAACTTATTTCTGGAAATTGCTCCCTGCTTAAATAATGTTATGGTCGCTCAAAGATTTGAAAATGAATCTGAGTTGGATGTGATCATTTCTTATGTCCTAGCACTTAGAATGCGACCAATCCCCGTTAGGTTAAGATTGCTGAAAGAAAGTGATTCGAGCACCCGTTTCCTATTGGTTGATCGGGCGATTTCAAAATGATTACTGATGAGCACGATAATGATTCAATTGAGTCTGAGTATGAAGCGCTACTGTCATTTATGTATCTCTCGCCCGTAGGGTTGGTAAGAATCGACCCAGGCGGCAAGATTGATATGCTTAATCCGATGGCAACTCAATTGTTGATGCCGCTAGTTAAGTCTCTAGGGCTTGAAAACTTATTTGAGACTCTTTCTTCTGTCGCACCTGAATTACGTAACCTCGTAACGAGCTTTAGAGAGTCGTGCGGATCAATATGTGTAAACCATAGAGTTCACGTGTCGTCAGCAGCCGACGGAGGTATTATCCTCGCATGTACAATCGTAAAGGTCAACGAAGATGTCCTGATAACGGTTTTGACTGATATCTCTTGCCAAGTCGCAACAGAAAGGAGATTAAGACAGACGGACTCGTGGTTGGACGCCATCTATACGATTGTTAACGACTTCGCAGTTCTCGGTTTGACTAAGCACGGGGTAATCAATAGCTGGAGTCCTTCGGCAGAGCGTCTAACAGGTTACACAGAATCCGAGGCTATTGGTGAGAAGCTGGGTCGTTTCTGTAATTTGTCCGCCTTGGAAGTTAATATTTTGGATGAGCAACTCACATTTGCTCGTGAAGAAGGTTGGCACTCACGAGACTATCTATGCCAACACAAGTCAGGACACAATTTTTTTGCTCAAACAATGATCGCCGTTCTGCGTGACGAAGATGACGACTTTTCTGGCTATACCGTTGTATTTCGAGATATAACCGAGCGAAAGGTGTCGAGTGATAATCTGGCTAGTTTACTCACTAAAGACCACCTCACAGGCGCAGTTAATCGCGCTCATTTTTTCAACTTGGCAGAGAAAGAGTTTGCTAGGGCAAATCGATATCAACACTCAATATCTATAGTCATGCTAGACGCCGATCACTTCAAGCGTGTTAATGATAGCTGGGGGCATTCAGTTGGCGACGAAGTTCTTAAGTCGATAGTGAAAATTGCTGAGGGAGTTCTTCGTCCCGGAGATACTATAGCTAGGTTTGGGGGCGAAGAGTTTGTAGTTATGCTGCCTAAGATCAATAGTGTCGAGGCGTCAGATATTGCGGAGCGACTTAGGAGCAGCATTGAAGCGTCTAGTATAGATGCTGGTGGTGAGGAAATAAAAATCACTGTCAGTATTGGCTATGCTTCAATGAATGAGTCGAGATCCACTCTCAAGCAGTTGTTGGTTTCCGCAGATAGTGCACTCTATTATGCAAAATCCAAGGGTAGAAACTGTATAGTTGGTATTGATGATTTCTAATTAAAGGCGTCCGGAGGGGCAGCGTGAAACAGGCGAGAAAATCACCTATATCTTCATTTTTTCTAGAGGGTGTTGTAATTATTGACTTCAAGATGGTCATTATTTTCTTATATGGTAGTTTCATCTGCATGTGCTCTGCGATATGCAAGAACTCTACTGAATCGGTGCCAAAAGACTTCCCGATTTCAGAGCTGTAATGCTCTTGGTATGCGATCTTCAGTCCTCGCAACAAGGCGGCGTCTCTCTGTCACCAGACACCGCAAGATGCCAGTCGTCAACCTTTATTGTCATGCGTTAATATAAATGTCGCTCCATGACCGGTTTCGAACTTTTTGAATTATGGTGTGCCGAGAAGTTTTCCTTCAGTGCCCGACACACCTGTGATGGTGCGTTGGAAAGTTGCTTTCGATTTGTTAAGTGTCCGAGCCATAGCTTAGTCATGGCTAGGCTATGGTGTGAGACTATTTTTCAATAACGAGCGGTGGTTTACCGCTCGGAAACTAAATAGACTAGCTTTTGCAAGCGCAAACCATAGATTGACTAAGAAATTTAAGCCTCATATTTTTAGGGAGTTCGTCGTAGTTCATTCAGTTGAGTCTTCAAGTGCTCGACTTCGGCTTCTAATTGGCGCAGACGCTCGCCAGCCTCAACCTGGACACTAACGTCCTTCTGAATACCGATGTAATAGGTGAGTTGATCTGCGTCGTTGAATACAGGGGTAATCGACAGCTCATTCCAGAACGCAGTACCGTCTTTGCGATAGTTCCGAATGATTTGCCGGCAAGGCTGAAACTTCTTTATTGCCTCGCGGATAGCTGCGAGGCCGGCTTGGTCTCGGTCATCTCCCTGTAGGAAGCGGCAATCCTGATACAGGGTTTCATCAACACTATAGCCCGTCAGGCGCTGGAAGGCTTGGTTGGCGTAGATAAGGATGTTCTCATCGCCCTCCTGCTCTGCCACAACGATGCCATCGTTGGATGTCTCGATCATCAGTTTCAGCAATTCTGCATTGATCATTTTCAGAGCCCCAGTGAATACCACATCATTCTAGGACAACTTGTGCAATAACTCCCGCAGGTGGCTGATGAGGCGAAGGTACATAGGCTTCGCCGTATCGTCCCGCAGCTTGAACTGGCCGTGATCTAGCCTGACCCGCGCCAGATAAAAACCGCCTTCCAGAGACAGCAGCTCCAGCTCTCGTACTTCGCCATTCGCGGCCCGTTCGGTCAACGCTTGCAGATTCAAGGTGCACTCCCGGCCTACCACGGTAGGCGTTCTCCGCTATAAGCAAAAAAATTGCCGCTGTCGGCAGGCGCCAATCGGTCAATCAGTGATAACAATTCGCGGGCAGCGAGGCTTGCAGGCCTGGCGGCAGAAGCGCCTTTAAAGGGCTGGGACAGGCCCGAGATCACCGTACCTGGATGAAGAGTCAGCAAGCGGGTCTGAGGGCGTGTTCGTGCTAGTTCGATCCCAGCCGTTTTAATCAACATGTTCAACGCTGCCTTGGAGGCGCGATAGGCATACCAGCCGCCCAAACGGTTATCACCGATGCTGCCCACCTTGGCGGAGAGCACTGCCATCGCACCACAAGGGTCAAGCAAGGGCAGGAAGTGACGCAAAACCAATGCAGGCCCGAGTGTGTTGACTTGGAATATCGCCTGAAGCGCATCCGCTTCAATAGAGGTGTAACTTTTTTCAGGCTTGATGTCTTCGCGATGAAGCAGACCGGCAGCATGTAAAATCAACTGGTACGGGGCTTCTTCGGCTAATTCGGTGGCCGCCCTGGCGATACTGTCGGGCTTTTCGAGATCCAATCCTGGAGCACTGTTGCGCCCCAGCTCACGAACAACCGAGCATCTTGGATCTTCGTTGAGCAACTCACAAAAGGCCGCGCCGAGCGCTCCACTGGAGCCTATCACCAAAGCACGGTAGCCGTAGCCGAGTGAGTTCATCTCAAAGGAGCTGTTCATTTCGCCTCTCCCACGCCTTGTGCGGATTTTGGGCCTTAACTGCGTCGCCCAATCAGTTGCAGGAACTCGAGACGAGTAGCGGATGACTCGCGAAAGGCCCCGAGCATCACTGAGGTCGTCATCACCGAGTTTTGCTTCTCCACGCCTCGCATCATCATGCACATGTGCTTTGCCTCAATAACCACAGCCACACCGGCGGCATCGGTGATGTGCTGAATGGCGTCGGCAATTTGTTTTGTGAGGTTTTCCTGAATCTGTAAGCGGCGGGCAAACATATCGACCACTCGTGCGACCTTGGACAGGCCCAGTACCCTCCCTGTGGGGATGTACGCGACATGAGCCTTGCCGATGAAGGGCAGCAGGTGATGCTCACACAATGAATACAGTTCGATATCGCGCACGATGACCATTTCATCGTTTTGCGATTCGAACAGGGCACCGTTGGTCACGTCTTCCAAACTCATCGTGTAGCCGTTGCAAAGGTATTGCATCGCTTTGGCTGCGCGCTTGGGCGTGTCCAGCAGTCCTTCACGCTCAGGGTTCTCGCCTACGGCGACAAGAATTTCACGGTAATGCTTGGCTATTGATGGGTTCATTTAGATTCCTGGCAGCCATGCTGCGCTTAATGTGGCGGCAATACTTGGCAGTAGGGGAGTGCCTGCTGCGCACCAGAAAACACGTTGTTCACCAGATCAGCTATGACCCAGGTTCTTCGTCGGGCCAATGACAAAGCGAAGCTTTCTAGGTCTGCTTTGTTTTCAAAGTGGGCCGCTTGTCTTGTGCAGGTTTTGACTCCGGCACCCCGCAACGGTCATCGACACAGCGACGGCGGCCATCAGGGTGAGGAAGCCACGCCAAATGGGGGCGTAAGCGGCAGAAGAGGCGATAACCTAAAGCAAGAAGCGGTCGGATGGCACGCAATGTCAGTGGCGCTGCCCAAAACCCCAAACCGGCGGCTCGCCAGCTCCACAGGGTGGCGTCCAGACCGGTTACCCAGCGGCCATCGGCGAAACGGGCGTGCAGCGAGGACTGCATTTGCTCGAACGTGAACCCGAGTGCCTTGGCGTCGAACGCACAGCTGCTGATGTCAATAAACAGCAGTCGACTCTCTGCGGCGTGTCGATGCAGGATCTTGATTTCGCGCGCACAAAGCGGACATTGACCATCAAAGTACAGCGTTAGTGGCCAATCCTTTTTATTGTACATATCTAGCGACCCTGTATAGGTTTTGCACAAGATATGCTGAAAGAAAAGGACTGACAATGGGCCTGCCCTAAGCCACGCTGAAAAATGCCACCTTCTGGGTAAGACGATCAGCAAGCTGCGCTAACTCCTGGCTGGCCGTTGCAACTTCGCGAGAGCCAGTTGCCGATTGCACCGTTGAGCTATGGATGCGCGTGATATTTTGCGCAACGTCTTCGGCCACGACACTTTGCTGGATAGATGCGCTGGCGATTTGGGCATTCATGTGGTTTATAGCCCCGACCTGCTGGCTAATTTTAGCTAACGCCGTCTGGGCGCTGCGGGTTTGCGCAACGGTGTGGCTTACCAGTTCGCAGCTATTACGCATAGTTTGTGCAGCAGTTTCAGTTCCGCTCTGCAGGGTGCCGATCATTTCGCGAATTTCCCGGGTCGACTCCTGAGTTCGATTAGCTAGAGAGCGCACCTCGTCGGCAACAACTGCAAACCCTCGGCCATGCTCACCTGCTCGGGCCGCTTCGATGGCCGCGTTCAGCGCCAACAGGTTAGTTTGCGTGGCAATTGAATTGATTACCTCGATCACTATTTCAATCTCTTCGCTACGCTTGGACACCTGCTCTACCGTATTGGTGGTTTCAACCAGTGTGTTCGCTAATTGTTCGATAGCGAGAGTGGTGTCCGCAACGACGCGATTACCGCTTACAACTTCAGTATCGGCTAGACGCGTTGCGTCCGCTGCTTGAGATGCATAGCCCGAAACTTCATTGACCGTTGCCGCCATTTGCGTAATTGCAGTTGCCACCTGCTCGGCTTCGCGGGTCTGCAGGCTGATTTGATTGTTATTGGTGGACGATGTGGTCAACAGCAGCCTAGATGAATTGTTGACCTCTTGGGCCGCAATACGTACTTCACTAATGGTATCAGCCAAACGGCTAAGGGTAGTTTTCAGAACGCCCATCACGCTGTTCGGATAATCGGTAACGATCACTTGTTGCAAATCGCCTGCGGCCAAACGCTGGATTGCCTGTGCAACCTGTGTCGGATCAGCACCCAGCGTTGATTTGACGAAGCGTATAATAGAGATCGCCAAAATTATGCTCAGCAGCAGCGCTATCCCTGTGGCCATGAGCATCAGTCCTCGAAACTCACTAGCGGTGGCTTGTACCGCACTGAGTTGTTTTTTGATCGAGGCTTCTTCATAGTCAATCAGTGCATTCACGCGTTTCAACCACTCACTGTATTCACCGGAGGTTTGGCGCAGCAGCAAAGCCTGTGCACCTGAAATATCTCCGGCGCGACGCAAAGCAATTACCGACTTAGTGGAAGCTAGCGTTTGCTTTTCAATGTCTTTAATCGCGAGTAACAGCTGTTGCTCCTGCGATGTTACCCCCGCAGTTGCGAATAGCTGATCCATTGGTATGGCTGAATCGGAGTACGCCTGTTCTAGATTGATAACTTCATTGAGGTGGACGGTTAAGTCTTGATCACTATCCACCAACACTGCGTCCCGAATAGCAATGGCTCGGTTGTGTACACTTCCGCGAAAGTTAATAGCGTAGCGTTGAATCTTGGCCGCATTTTCGCTTACGTGTTCCAGGGTGGAGTCGATAAAGCCCACACGTTGGATGCCCACGGCGGTGATTAGTATGAGCAGCGACACAATTACTGCGAAACCAAGGCCTATGCGCGAGGCTAGTGAGATGGAGTTTTTCATCGGCTGAACTCTTAGATAGACCCTGTACGGGCAAGACGTGGTGGTTCTGTTTTGCTATCCATGTCAAGGGCTACTTGTGTGCCTCTACCGCCCATTTGAAAGTGACGAGAGCCAGGCGACGCACGAGCACGAGCAGCTGGTGATAGCTGACTGATGGCAGAATGGCACACATTGCAGAAAACCTATACATGAGTTTATGTTTGTATAGGTTTTATCGCTTCTCGCAAAATCAATTCACTGCTGGCAGTCGCAGGCTGGTTTCGGTGATGCACCAAAATGGCGAGCGGATCGGCTCGTAAAAAGCTACGTGGCCCGATGAGGGAACTGGGATTGGTCAGCGAGAACCTGGGCTCGTATGCTTAAAAGCGACGGTGAAACGACCAGATATTTCCGAACATTTGGAGTCGTGATTTCCATGTTCTAGCGCCAACAGGCTGACGATCAAAATTCTAGTCAACCGTTGGTCGACAATAGGGATTGAACATCGACTAACCGGTGTCGATGGGTGAGAGGTATAAAGATTCGTAATTTCGAATCAGGCCTATCTTGGCGGAACAAAATGCATAGCATTGATGATTTTAGATTTAAATCTCATCAACTCCTGCTGAGCTCGATGCGGCAGTCACCGAGTTGATGATGTAGCTTTCGATTCGTGAGACAAACGGAGAGCGCTGGACTATGGCAAGCCAGAGACATTCTGCGGCGTATGCCGAGTGGAGCTCCTTCATGTAGGGTTCAAAGCTACGCTCGCCGAATAACATAGTTTCCTAGGCCTGGCTCAAATAGGCAGTCAGGCGAGCGTTTCTTTGTCCAGCGGAAGCAAGGAGCAAGATCCAAGAAAGCCGCTAGGGACTCGTTCATCAACGTCGGATAGGCTTTATTTTGGCTGCACTTGATCGAGCGCACACACCTTTGAGAATCGTCCGAAGGTTTATCAATTAGGCTCAGGCGTAGCTCATTGATTCAAACGCCGTAGCGCTTATTCCCGCCTGATGTGATGCAGTACATGCCACCTCTAGGCCTATGCAGACGTTCCCAGACAAACATAGACAGGAAGAACTGTATTTAGTGGCAGGTCTATAAACAGGTTGTGATGCGGGCCTCACTGGTTTTGGCTGGGAATTGACGTAGCAGTTCGATCCGCTGCAAAGATTTTTGGACGATAGCCATTTAGCAGGTTGGCCGTCGATGCTAATGCGCACTCATCACTCGTTTTTTCGTAGACCTGAACCTTCTCTCCACGCTGCAGTTTGGATATGACCTTTCCGTTTGGTTGATCCCTGACGTTGAGCATGTCCGCGCTTACCCGCGAGCCTGTCCCTGCAACTGGGGTGCAAGAAGATATTGCACAGGAGAAGCCCACGGCTGAAGAGCAGAGGCATCAAGCTGAGCCAACCAGCTTACTGAAATGTAATCACCCCACTTGCTGGCTTATGGCATCTTCCGATACATCAAGCGCATTAGCTCGTCTAGCGTTAGCCCTCGGGAGCACGCCCAGTGCGCACATCTAACATCCGACTGACGGGACATGAATCGGTATGCAAGCCAAAACCTCTCGGCGCACCTTTGTGAAAGGACTCACCGCAGGCGGCATTCTCGGTGGTCTGGGCCTCTGGCATACCCCTATCTGGGCCGCCCCTAAAGTAGGCGAGACCAATGTCTTGTCAGGTACAGAGTTTGACCTCTTCATCGGAGAAACACCGGTAAATATCACCGGGAATTCCCGGACAGCCATGACCATAAACGGCGGCATTCCTGGGCCTCAGCTGCGCTGGCGTGAGGGCGATACCGTGACCTTGCGGGTCAAGAACCGCCTCAAGGATATGACTTCTATTCACTGGCACGGAATTATCCTTCCTGCAAACATGGACGGTGTGCCAGGCCTAAGCTTCCATGGGATTGAGCCTGATGGCACCTACGTCTATCAGTTCAAGGTCAAACAGAACGGAACGTACTGGTATCACAGTCACTCCGGCTTCCAAGAACAGGTTGGCGTGTACGGCCCACTGGTCATCGATGCCAAAGAGCCTGAGCCTTTTGAGTATGACCGCGACCTCGTGGTGATGCTTAGCGACTGGACTGATGAAAATCCTGCTTCTCTGATGAAAACACTGAAGAAACAGGCGGACTACTACAACACCCATAAGCGAACAGTGGGTGACTTCATCAATGACGTGGCTGACAAAGGTTGGTCAGCGACCGTCGCTGATCGCAAGATGTGGGCCAAGATGAAGATGAATCCTACGGACATTGCGGACGTCAGTGGTGCGACGTACACCTACTTGATGAACGGACAGGCTCCGGACTCCAATTGGACTGGCACCTTCAAACCTGGCGAAAAGCTCAGGTTGAGGTTCATCAATGGTTCAGCCATGTCCTACTTTGATGTACGAATTCCAGGTTTGAAGATGACTGTTGTGGCCGCTGATGGCCAATACGTCAAACCTGTCAGCGTGGATGAGTTCAGGATCGCCACTGCCGAGACTTTCGACGTGATCGTCGAACCCACGCAAGAGGCCTACACACTGTTTGCGCAGTCGATGGATCGGTCGGGTTACGCCCGAGGCACCTTGGCTGTCCGGTCTGGCATGACTGCTCCAGTACCTGCGCTAGACCCTCGTCCTCTAGTCACCATGGCCGACATGGGTATGGCCGGTATGGATCACGGTGCGATGGCCGGTATGGGCGATATGGCTGGAATGGATCACAGCAAAATGGCCGGTATGGGAGACGACTCGATGCAGGGTATGTCAGGTATGGACGGCGGAGCCATGAAAGATAGCTCTAGTGCTATGCAAGATATATCCAGCATGCAGGGAATGGATCACAGCAATATGTCCATGTGCGGCATGAGTGGTATGGGAGAAATGCAGTCGCATCCAGCCACAGAGTCCAACAATCCTCTCGTCGACATGCAGGCAATGTCGACTTCGCCAAAGCTTGATGATCCTGGCATGGGCCTTCGCGAGAATGGTCGAAAGGTGCTGACGTATTCCGACTTAAAGAGCACGTTCGAGGATCCAGATGGCCGTGAGCCAAGTCGAACTATCGAACTGCACTTGACCGGGCATATGGAGAAATTTTCTTGGTCTTTCAACGGTGTGAAGTTTTCGGACGCCGAGCCTTTAAAACTGAAATACGGCGAGCGAGTCCGGATCGTTCTCGTCAACGACACCATGATGACTCATCCCATCCACTTGCATGGCATGTGGAGCGACCTTGAAGATGAAAACGGACAATTCCTTGTCCGCAAACACACCATTGACATGCCGCCAGGGTCGAAGCGCAGCTACCGAGTAACAGCCGATGCGCTAGGGCGCTGGGCCTATCACTGTCATCTCCTGTACCACATGGAAATGGGGATGTTCCGCGAAGTGCGTGTAGAAGAATGAGGAGTCGACTTATGAGCAATTATTTTTGCGGGACTCGCATGCACTCAGCAATATTTACGTTTGCTCTAACTGCTGGTTTTGTCTTGCCGGCAGCCGCTGAAACAAGCCACGGTACCGAAGACGGGCAGATGCAGACCATGGATCACAGCCGAATGCCAGGCATGGATCACGGCAAGATGGAAGGTATGGATCACAGCCAGATGCAGGGCATGGATCACAGCAAAATGGAAGGCATGCAGCCCGCCAAGCACCCACAAACTCAAAGCCGGACTCCGATACCACCACTTACCGATGCTGACAGAGCCGCAGTCTATAAGTCCCCAGGCGGCCACCAAGTTCATGACACAGCCCTCAACTCATTTTTTATATTTGAGCAATTGGAATGGCAGGATGCTGACGATGGAAGCGCACTGAACTGGGAAGCCCAAGGTTGGATAGGGGGCGATGTTGATCGTCTATGGTTGCGCTCCGAAGGCGAGCGCACCAATGGGAAGACTGAAGAAGCTGAGGTTCAAGCTTTATGGGGACACGCCATCAGCCCTTGGTGGGATCTAGTCGGCGGCGTTCGTCAAGACTTCAAACCAGGCGACCCTCAAACGTGGGCTGCTCTCGGTATCCAAGGCTTGGCGCTCTACAATTTCGAGGCTCAGGCTACTGCTTACCTAGGTGAAGGTGGCCAGACCGCAGCGCGTCTGGAAGGGAATTACGACATTCTCTTAACTAATAAGCTGATTCTGCAACCGACGGCAGAATTCAATTTCTATGGCAAAAGCGATCCTCAACGCGGGGTTGGTTCAGGACTGTCTGAAAGTGAGGTTGGTTTGCGGCTTCGGTACGAAATCCGCCCGCAATTCGCACCTTACGTAGGTGTGACTTGGAATCGGGCTTATGGAAAGACCGTAGACTATGCCCGCGAGGAAGGCGAAGACAACAACGAAGCACGCCTAGTGCTCGGCGTCCGAGTGTGGTTCTAAATCGAAGTTAGCGGCACCAAATATTACCTAACCTCATTACAACAGCTACGCGCTGTGAGGAGCCTTGCATGTCTGTTTTCAAATCTTGTGTTGTGGCCGTCGCTCTTTCATCCAGCCTACTGCTCAGTGCAGTTGCCCAAGCTCACCCGAAGCTGCTGTCTTCAACTCCGGCTGAGGGCGAGAGCGGGCTAGCTCCTGCGAAGATTGAGCTGCATTTTTCCGAAAACCTGGTGACCAAGTTTTCCGGAGCCAAGTTGGTCATGACGGAAATGCCTGGTATGTCACACGCCCCAATGGCTGTGAAAGCCAGCGTGGCCGGCAGTAGCGATCCTAAAACTATGATCTTGACTCCGGCAGCGCCTCTCACCGCTGGCACCTACAAAGTGGAATGGCGAGCGGTCTCCTCCGATACCCATCCAATTACTGGCGCCGTAACTTTCAAAGTGAAGTAAGCATGAGCGACCCGCTGAATGTGGTGCTGCGCGTAGCGCTTTATCTGGATTTGATGCTCCTGTTCGGCCTAGCGGTCTTTGGGTTGTACAGCTTTCGGGGAAAAGAACGCGTATCAGGCACCGTGTTGCATTTCGGGTCGCTACTGCCTGGTACGGCTGCTGTGGGTATGCTTTTGTCCATAGCATTTTTCGTCGTTATGACGCGCAATATGAGCGGTGCCGCCGACTGGGACGAGCTGCGACCTCACATGGAAATGATGCTGTACGAGACTGAGATCGGCTATAGCTGGGTGACGCGTATGATCTCGCTGGCAGTGGTGATTTTTGTCGCAAGTCAGAGCAAGCGATGGCCAACAGGGAGTCTCTGGGTTGCTACCTTGGCAGGCAGCATCGCCCTGTCCACGCTTGCGTGGACAGGTCATGGGGCGATGGACGAAGGTACTCAGCGATTCTGGCACTTTGCAGCTGATATTCTGCACCTCCTCGCCGCTGGGGGCTGGATCGGAGCTCTTGCGGCGTTTGGCCTGATGTTGAGGATTAAAGGGGCTAATCCGGAGCAACTCGTAAGAGTGCTGTCACGAGCGCTTAAAGGATTCGAAACAGCGGGTGGATTCATTGTTGGCACAATCATAATTACTGGCGTCGCTAATTATCTCTTCATTGTCGGGCCGACAGTAATCGAACTCGTAACTAGCACCTACGGCATTCTCCTGCTGATGAAAGTCCTGCTTTTCGCCGGGATGATTGGGCTTGCTGCCCTCAATCGTTTCTACCTGAGTCCCTCACTTGAACGTTCTTTGAAGGCTGGGGATTATTCTCTGGCAGCAACTGCCTTGAGAAAAAGTGTGATGCTCGAATCGACCTGTGCTGTTGTCATCGTTTTCTTGGTGGCGTGGCTTGGAACGTTGAGCCCTACCATGGAGATGGCACCAGGGTGATCAAGGAGCAAGATCCGAGCGACCCTCAGGGTGCTCAGATCTTGGCATCGACTATCGACTGATCGGGTAGTCAGCGAGCACCTCTTGCGCACCTGTCTTGGTGACCCCGAGGACTTTATATGGCTGAGATGCTTGGCCGTATTCCATACCTGGAGAACCTGCGGGCATGCCTGGGACTGCAATTCCCACTAGATCTGAACGACCACTCAGCTTCTTAATTTCATCGGCTGGGACATGACCTTCTACGAATTTGCCGCCAATCACTGCCGTATGGCATGAGGCGAGTTCCTGTGGCACCGCCAAGTTCTGCTTGATAGCGCTCATATCGCTTTCGACGTGGTCGACCACCTTGAATCCATTCGATTCAAGGTGCTTGACCCACTCCTTGCAGCACCCGCAGTTCGCGTCACGATGCACATCAATTGTGAGCGGCTCAGCTGCCTGCACGACACCACAAATCATCAAGGCTACGGTCAGTGATAGCTTTCGTTTGAACATTCGATGCACCTCGTCACATTTTAGTATGCGGTTGCCCTGCATGCCCTAGCCGTGGGCCGGGAGTTGTGGTTCCGCAGTTGGTTGGAATGTAGGTTAAGCGCAAAAACCTCAGATCGCTGATTACATTTTTGTAAGCTGCCTATCAGCTCACTTCATCCACCCGCCACGCGCCGATCTGTCGCGCCAAGGCGATCTGTTGGCTGTTGAGGTAATTACATTTACGTAAGCTTGCGCAGAGATGTCAGATTGGTAGCACACTAGAAAAACCGCAAACCGGAGCTCGTGCATGAAACTCTTGGTCGCAGAAGACGAACCCAAAATCGGAATGTATCTACAGCAGGGTCTTGTGGAGGCCGGCTTCACTGTCGACCGGGTTGTGACGGGAACAGAAGCGTTGCACCAAGCGCTAAGTGAGACCTACGATCTTCTGATCCTAGACGTAATGATGCCGGGGCTGGATGGCTGGGAGGTCATTCGATCTGTCCGCACAGCCGGGAGCTTAGTTCCTGTGCTGTTTCTGACGGCAAAGGATGGGGTTGATGACCGAGTCAAAGGTTTGGAACTAGGTGCGGACGATTATTTAGTCAAACCCTTCGCATTTTCCGAGCTGCTTGCTCGCGTTAGAAGCTTGCTTCGCCGTGGTGCCGCCGTGCCCAACCAGACCTCTATCAAGATCGGGGATCTGGAGGTCGACCTTCTGAAGCGACGGGCCTCGCGTTCAGGTCGGCGCATTGACCTTACCGCCAAGGAATTCTCGCTCTTAGAGCTCCTCATGCGCCGCAGAGGGGAGGTTTTGCCAAAATCACTGATCGCATCGCAGGTTTGGGATATGAACTTCGACAGTGATACCAACGTGATCGAAGTCGCAATTCGCCGGCTTCGGGCCAAAATCGATGATGATTTCGACACCAAACTGATTCAGACCACTAGGGGGATGGGCTACATGCTAGACGCTCCGGATACAGAGTGAAGCGTGTATCTCTTACCTTCCGTTTGAGCATGATGTTCGTTTGTGCGGTGGTAGCCGTGCTGGTTGTAGCAGGCTTCACCTTCGATGCGTTTAGCAGGCATCACTTCAAAGCGCTTGACCGCCAAGCGATGACAGAAAAGCTCGAATCCATTCGGCAAATCATGGATGGCGAGGCCGGCTCCGTAGAATCTTCAGAAGTTGTGTTGCAACTGCAAGCCCTGCTAGGCGCCCATCATGAGCTTTCAGCATCGATTGTCACCAAAGGCGGAAGGACGATCTTCGCTACCTCCAACGGAGCTGCACAACCTGCCGCTGCCGTCCATGCGGCTGGGGAAGATATGTTGGAGTGGGCGGCTGGAGGCCATATGTACCGAGGCATGAAGGCCCAAGTTCATTTAGTGAATGAAGCTGAGCCGCTGACCGCGTGGCTTAGTCTAGACGTCACAAGCCACATGCATTTCGTTGAAACTTTGCGCTGGTGGTTGGTGATCGGGCTGGCAATTAGCGCCTTGATCAGCGCAGGTTTAGGGTGGCTGGTGGCGCGCAGCGGGCTGAAGCCGGTGGCACAAGTGACGCAAGTCGCGGCCTCAATGTCAGCGGGATCGCTGAAAGAGCGGATTCCCATGGACTCAGTGCCTCGCGAGCTTGAGCTCCTCGTAACTTCGTTCAACGCTATGCTTGCCCGCCTTCAAGAGTCATTCGCTCGGTTATCTAACTTTTCAGCAGATATTGCCCACGAGTTACGTACTCCTATTAGCAATCTGCGGACACATACCGAGGTTATCCTCTCTAGGAAACGCCCTCCAGATGTCTATGAAGAGAATCTCTATTCTAATCTTGAAGACCTCAGCCGACTCTCCAACATTATTGATGGCATGCTTTTTTTAGCAAAGTCGGACAACGGCCTGGTTCTACCTGCCAAAGAGAAAATCGAGTTGCGTTCGGTGGTAGAAAAGCTCTTTGAGTATTACCAGTTGCTGGCAGAAGACACCGGAGTAAAACTACAAGTATCAGGACACGGCGCGGTCTACGGTGACGGCACGATGTTGGATAGGATGATCTCGAACTTACTGTCAAATGCGCTCAGGTATACCCCTCCTGACTGTACGATCTCCGTGATAATCGAGCCGTTTGGCAGCTTGACGAGCTTGTCAGTGAAGAACCCCGGAGAGGAGATAGCAGTAGAACATCTGCCCCGGTTGTTTGACCGTTTTTACAGAGTAGATCCTGCACGAAGAGAGGGTGCTACGAATAATGCGGGGTTAGGTTTGGCAATCGTCAGGTCGCTGGTTGACGCCCATGATGGCACCGTAGAGTGTGTCTCCGGAGGAGGCTATACGACCTTTGAGATCTGCTTACCCGCGTGGTCTGCTCACCACGAGTGAAAGCAAAGAGATCGCCCGGCCCTGTCCACAAACATGGCGAGAATAAGTGCGCGCATCTCCGTCATTGCGAGTGTTCTGCTGAACATGGCGTTCGGGTTTCGGCCCGTCCATCAGGTTTTGATACGTTTGACCTATCCCCCCAGGGGGGATAGGATGCCGACGTAATTCATCGAGACCTGAGGCTCAAGTCATGAGCGAGCAAGAACACCAACACAGCCATCCCCACACCCACCAAAGTCACGACGCGATCATCAAGCGTCTCAAGCGGGCGGATGGCCATTTACGCGGCATCATCACCATGATCGAAGAGGGGCGTGAGTGCGTGGACATCGCTCAGCAACTGCATGCCGTTGAGAAAGCAATTTGCCAAGCAAAGCGCACGCTCATCCAGGATCACATCGATCATTGCCTAGAGGACACAGTCTCGGCCTTGAACGATGGCGAGCGGGCGCCGCTGGAAGCATTCAAAAAAATCACCAAGTACCTCTAGGTCGGATATGCCCAATTTCGCTGAACTGCTGCAACAAGGTGGAGCTCATGCCTGGCTGTATTTCCCTAGTGCCATTCTGCTCGGTGCCCTGCATGGTCTGGAGCCCGGTCATTCAAAGACCATGATGGCGGCGTTCATCGTGGCCATTCGTGGCTCGGTTAAACAGGCCGTGTTGTTGGGCTTGGCCGCTACGCTTTCGCACACTGCCGTAGTGTGGCTTGTCGCTATTGGGGGGATGTATCTCGGCAAAGGCTTGGACGCACAAACCACTGAGCCATACTTCCAGCTCGCGTCTTCTGCGCTGATCATCGCAATTGCGCTCTGGATGCTTTGGCGTACCTGGCACGGTGAGCAGATGTTCAAGTTCGAGCAAGGTGATGACCACCATCACAGCGAACATGAGCATGGACATCATGACGAAACCCACCGATTCGATACCGGCCATGGCCGCGTTGAGCTGTCGATCTTCGAAGAAGGTATGCCACCGCGCTGGCGCTTGAAGGCATTGACTGGACAGGCCTGGGCTGCCTCAGACGTTCGTCTGATGACTACTCGTCCGGACGGAAGCACTCAGTCTTTCTCTTTCCTAGAGCGCAAAGGTTTCCTGGAGTCGGCAGTTGATATCCCGGAGCCTCATGAGTTCAGTGCCCGCCTGAGTCTGGGGCATTCAGATCATTTGCATGATTATGAATTGGCATACCAAGAGCATGACCACGGGCACGCGCATTCCGAACGGGAAGGCCTGGAGTTGTCCATTGATGGTTACCAGGATGCGCATGAACGTGCCCATGCCAAAGATATCCGCAATCGCTTTACCAATCGCGAGGTAACCACGGGACAGATCATTATATTTGGTCTCACGGGCGGACTCATTCCTTGCCCAGCGGCTATTACCGTTCTGCTGCTCTGCCTTCAGGTCAAAGAAGTCGCCTTGGGTGGCGTCCTCGTCCTCTGCTTCAGCATTGGTCTGGCACTTACACTGGTAACGGTAGGTGCAGCCGCCGCTATTGGCGCGAAACAGGCTTCTAGCCGCTTGCCATGGCTGGGCACCGTTGCTCGACGTGCGCCCTACCTATCCAGCGTGCTGATTATCGCTGTAGGCCTTTATGTTGGCTTCCATGGCTGGATCGGTTTGAGCGCACAAGGCGGCGTATGAGTGTTTGAACTCGCCAGCTATTGATTTCGGATCACCTTCGTCTGGGAGGTATACGTCGCGGCAATGCATTGGAGATCTGACGCGAGGACGCACCTGCCGTTGATTTCCATAGCGACCGCTTCTTCGGGCAGCGCCCGGCTCATCAGATATTTTTGAGCCGGGCTAATCCTTGCTTTATATGTCCTGCATTTTCTCCAATGGCCCATAAAGCACCACGAACGTTATCTCCGACTTCAGTGCCACCTTGGGCTTCGACATGAAGAGTAAGCTCCATCAAGGCAGCCTCTAGGGCAAGCTGGTTCTGATACATCCTTTCCAACACGTCTGACAACGAATATTCGGTAGACATTTACGTGGATTCCTTCCAGGGCGGGGCAGCATAGCGCCGCATAAAAATGACCAGGTGTCTGTAGACGCATCCTGAGCTCTTATGACTTTGAACTAATCATATCTCCCATCTCCCTAACGCTGTGCAAAGCGCTCATAGCTTAGGTCGATCCTAAGCTGACCACTTACACACGAAGGTCTGAAAAATCATGAAGAGTGAACAGGTAGAAGGTGTAGCAGAAAAGCTGGCCGGCAAAGCGCAGAGTGCAGTTGGGAAACTGATTGGTGATTCGAAGCTGGAAGCTGAAGGCGCTGGACACCAGGCGGCTGGTCAGTTGACTAAAACCTACGGCGATGCGCTTGATAACGTATCTACGTTCGTTAAAGATAGACCAGTCGCTGCACTTGCAATAGGTGCTGCCGCGTTGATCCTGATAAACCGCATTTTTCGTCGCTAATCAAGTTGGAGGTGTCTCGAACCTGGTGATGCCTCCAGCTACCGACGCAGGCTTTATTGCGAGCTGATCCAAGCTTCCATTTTGTGTAGTCTGCCCATCGCGAGAAGCTTCGGTGTTCCCGCCTGTAGAAGCATGAGGAGCCTTTGTCTGTCCTCGAGTGCGGGGAACCACTCCGCTACTTCGACATTGCAGTGCCGGGACTCACTCAGTAACCACTTCACGATCATGTCCGCTGCAGCCCTGCAGTGATCCGCCATGAACAGCCGCCGTCCTTTAACAGACCAGCCACGCTCAGCTAACTGATCAGTGACGTCAGTGATACCAAGGTAGCCAAAGTAATCAGTGGTGTCGGGATAATGAATGCCTGCCAATGACACCTTGGCGACGCCGGATTCGCGATCAAAATAGGAAAGGAAATGCCATCCACCCGTGGTGCTTCCAAGGAGAGGGAAATTGATGGCGGCTTTCCCTGTTATGTAGTGCTGGCGAGAGACGCGTTTGAGATCAAAATCAAATAGCGGGAGAGTCATGGCAGATTTTTGAGGCGGGCTAGATCTTGCTTGATGTGTCCTGCGTTTTCTCCGATCGTTTCGAGGGCTCCACGGACGTTATTTCCGACATCTGCATGTCCGTGGGCCTCTACGTGGAGGGTCAACTCCATCAGGGCTGCCTCCAGGGCGAGCTGGTTGTGGTACATCCTTTCTAGGACATCAGCTAGCGAATATTGCGATGGCATGAGCTCGATCCTTCCTCGTAAAAACGTGAGATTGGCAGTGTAGGAACTGAAGGCCGCGCTTTGAGTTTCAGGTCATCCCATACTGAACATTAAACGCGGTGACGGTGCTTCGATCTTGGTAGGCTGAGGTATGAGCATTTCCGCTGGTCTATCAAGCTTTTGACAAAAGCCTACCGATCTCGAACACCGCTGCTTTGCGTGGGTCGGAAATGCTTCCAACCAAATCACCGCTATCGATTCGGAAAAAAGAATGCCCATCGCACCTTAGAGTGTCGAGTAGGTGACTCATGTCGAACACGCTGTCCGGAATAACCTCTCCCTCACCTGCTAGGACTCCCGCAGCGATAGAGTGATTTCCACCGTGGACAAAGGCAATCTTCCAAGGTAGCCACATTTCAACACGATGATTGTCGTCTTGCTGCCAAGGGCCTTGATAGTCGCTGCTCCTATATCCCCGCGCATCCATGTTTCCCTTTGCCTTAGTCGAGCCAATTGTCGCCAGCGCGGAGATATATCTGTTTAAGCTCCAGGGGGAGGGGAAGACGATATCGCGCGATAAATGAAGCACAAACATCTCTTTTGGCTGAGGGATGCCCAGCCATTTCGTACCGTCTTCAGAAAAAAGATGGTCTCGTACTGCAGAGCCAAAAAAATGGCCGGCTTCGATTAAAGGAACGGCATCCTGACCACGCTCGGCTACGCCTAGCAATTGCTCTGCCTGCAATGGCCTGAGAATCGCTCGAATTAGATCGTGAAGCCCGTTTGAGTTAATCTCCGCGATTTTTTTTGCCACATTCATTAGGTGATTGAACTTAGCTAATGAGTCTGTGCTTCGCGGTGTTACAGCTGCTTGGCCCATGTCTTAATCACCCAGTAGAATGTTCCGCCCATGCTGTTCGGCCGGGCTCATCTTGTATGAAATTTTTTGGAAGTCTCAATGAGCTCTGGTACCACTGACGAAAACGCCTTCTTGTCACCTGAGTCTAGCTCTATTCAGAATCAGGAGAGTTTCGGCCCGCTTGATCACCTTTCCGCTGAGCAGGTTGAAAGTATTTATCAACGGTACCTGCAGGGTGAGAAGGTGAGCGATCTCTTTACGGCGTATGAGATCAAAACGAATACGAATAGCCTCCTGCCACTCCTCCCTAATCTTGAGCGAAACGATCTCCTTTGTCCCTATTGCACTGCTCCTGCTACCCAGAAGCGAGCCGCAAGAAACAGACCTTCAAATCGACCGCTTTGCACGCAGTGCGATCATACCTTCCCAATTTACCGCGAAGATGTCTGTGGATGCATTGGTTGCAAAGGCGAGTACCTTAGCCTGCTTAATGGTGAGGGCGTGCAATATAGGGTTGTTTATGATCAGTTGACGCTTCGAGAAAAGATCCTTTTGCTTGCAGCCCTGACAATGGCGTCCCCTTCAGAGCTGACCTATTTCTCCTGTACGATGCAAAAGAGTTGGCATTCCCGATTAGCGCCTACGGCCCAGTACCACGATCAATGCATAAGTGCGCTTTTCAGCAGGCGTATAATTATCGTGTCGTCGCATACATCCGCAGATGCTCTCGCTATATTTCGCGAATACGAAAGTTATAATTTTTTATGGTGGGTTCCAAACGTTAGTGCTAATGACGCTGACGAATTAGCTTTCGACATCCCCTCTCTGCGAACGCTCCTCGCTCACGATCTTTTGCTAGATAGGGCAGGGCTAAGTTCCGTACTGATTGAATTGATGTATGAGCTTGCTGAAGAAGAGCTTATTGAATACGTGTATTACAGAGTAGGAAAATCGACTGTGAAATTCAACGCCGAGCGCGCCACGCGTGCAGCCTTGAGGCCTTTGCTTGCATCTAGCTCAGTCAGCAACGTATTTAGTTTCATCTGGAAGGCGGTGAAACAAGCCGAGCGCTCTCTTGAGAAAGGGGTCTTTAAAGGGGGCGCAGTCCACGCCGGCAACTGGATTCCGACTGCAGTTGTCGGGATAGCGGAGGAAGAAAAACAGGATGAATATGAGCGGTTAAAAGGAGCGAAAATCTGTCAAATTTCTAAGGTGATTTACTCTTTCATTTTGGATGATCCGGATGGCAGCTTCAAGATACCGTTACCCCGTTACACTGCCGAGGTTATGCGACCGGTGTTAGAGGGGATTAGCAACGCAAAACAAGCAAAGTTTGCTCGGTCTTGGGTTAATTGACGATCAGGAGGCGCTGAATTTCATGTCCAAAAAATGCTTCTCTGATGATTTCAGTAAATGCATTACGTCCTCGCATGCGCAACTCAGTAGAGGGCATTCGTCCTCTACCGAGTTGATGGAACGTCACTTGCGGGTTTTCCCCGCATCACTTCGCTTGTCTCGAATCTGTCCATCCTGATTCCGAGAGCGAGGCTGCTCACCACCGCCTTTTTTAGGGACGTTGACGTCTTTGTTGATGGGGCGACGATCTGTCATGGGAAATCTCCTTCATGCGTTAAGAATCTTACGAGAATACACTCTTGGGTAGCAGGCAAATTAAAAGTAAGACACACCATATGGTGTTATTTGTTTCGCCTAGGCACAGCATAGTGTGGCTTTTCGATTTCGCAAATTTATGGATCCTGCTTACGAGGCTTGGAGCGATGAGTGCGTTAAGTGGAGAAAATGCCAGCTCGACCATCGCCCGCTTGTCCGCACGGCCACCGTTAATGGCACATGGACTTCTGTCGATAAAGGCTCCGGTTCTATCGGGAAGACGCACCTGAATCACGACGAGGCGATTGGGCCTACAAAGCTCGTGGAAGGGTGACGTGGGGTCAATAGCAAGCGGAGCGCGCAGGCGGGAGGATGGAAGCCCACAGGGCCAAGACTCCGCAACGGCGAGACTTGGTTCACGACAGCCGTCCTCGGAGAGGCCCGCTCGACCTTGGCTTCCCTAGAGCGCCTTCAGGAGACGCTCAAGCGTCTGATGCTCCCATGTGCTGAGCAACGCGATGGGATCTGTTCCAAATCGATCCCCTGCGTCAAACGACCATCGCTGTCCCTCCGGACTCACGCATTCTTCGCAGTAGTCGAGCGAATCACAATCATTGTAGATCGATATCCGCCAACCCTCGACGCTCACCACGAAATGGCCCGCATAAATCTCATCCCAAGAGGCTTGGCTCACCTTGGTCATCGTCCGTCGCTCGAAGGTAACCTCTCGCAATATTTGGCATACCTCTCTTGCTGAGAGCTCAGAGTTATCTGCACCTACTTTCCAGCCAGCGCCGCCCGGGGGCTTGGTCAGCTTGTAGCCAGAGCAGTTAGGCACGTGGTTGGTGATCTCGTACTCTCGCCATTCAGCCATAGCTTGACCATCAATCTTCTGTGGCGTGCACGCAATCAGCCAAGCCACCGCATTGATGAATTGCCCATGTGAGAATACGGCGATGTCTTGTGCAGGATGATCTGCAAGTCGATCAAGGAAAGACCGAGCTCTAGATGTAAAGTCCAGGAAAGACTCTGCGCCTTCACCATCCCTGAAAGCTGGATCTGCCTTGGCCCAATATGCCTCGACCCAGTCTCGTCTCTGGGTAACGGTCGTGTTGGCACACCGTGCGGGCTCAAGGTAAGTAAATTCGTGAATGGGCCAGGTTTCAAACGGTGTAGCGGGGAAGACGGCAACGGTCACCATTGCCGTTGCTTGAGCTCTGGAAAACGGAGAAGCAACAATCAGATTTGGGGCCTGGGTGAATGACCCGGCCACCAAGTGTGCTTGTTCAACACCCTTGGGTGTAAGAGGGATGGTCGCGTGATCGAAGCTTGCCTCGCCAGCGTTCGCGGCACTTTCTCCGTGTCGGATTAGCCTGACATGCTTCATCGAATACTCTCACGGACTGGGGCGTATAGCGTTCCATCCATTGCTGATCTTCAGGACTGACGTAGAGCTAATGGATTGTTGCTCCAACGATACCAGAACGCTCTGATCAGTAATGCTGCCGGGTAAATCAGGAAAGGGTGGCGTGCAAGGCCGCTGCGGATCTTACCAGTGCCGTGGAGAGGGGATTATTCTTTGTGCCAGTACATCCTTTCCATCACGTCTGACAATGAGTATTCGCCAGACATTTATGTAGACTCCTTCAGGGATGATCAGCATAGCGCAGTATAAATAATGAGCATGTTTCTAAGGTGCAAGCTCCCTACCGCCAATAAGTGAATTGTCAAACGGCTTTCCGTTATCCCAGCTTTCAAGGGGCAAAATTGTGTAATTCCCGGCAGAAGTCACTTCGATGAGCTTACCTCAGTGGCGGAAGGAGTTTCACTATGAGGTTCTGATCGGGATTTGGGGAAAGAGCGATGCCAGTGATTTTGCAAGGCTCGACATGGAAAAAATGGGATCTTCACGTCCACACCCCAGAGTCATTGGTTCATCACTACCCCGGTGAAAAGGAGGCTGCGTGGGAGGCTTTTCTATCCGATCTAGAGGCATTGCCAGCCGAGTTCAAAGTTCTGGGAATCAATGACTATCTGTTCGTCGATGGTTACGCCCGCGTTTTAGATGAGCGGCGGAAGGGGCGTCTCGCGAATATCGAGCTTGTTCTTCCTGTAGTGGAGCTAAGACTAGATAAATTTGGCGGAATTCTAGAGCAAAGCGACGAGGGATACAGACCCTCAAATTGGAGTCGTATCAACCTCCATGTTGTTTTCGATCAGGTCGACCCACAGCTCATTCGTGAGCAATTTATGCCTGCCATTTCTCAGGGGTACTCCCTCGTACCAGGATCCCCTGGCGACCGTTGGGCCGGAGTCATTACTAGGGATAATCTGATTGAGCTTGGGGAGCGTGTCGTTGCCTCAATGCCAGAGGCTATGCGGGGCCGGGCTCCCTCACCATTAAAGGTCGGCTTCAATAACCTCAATGTGAGCTTTGAAGCTGTTCGGGCAGCTCTCAAGACGCAGCACTTTGATGGTAAGCACATCATTGCGATGGGCAAGAGCGAGTGGGACAGTCTGCGATGGAACGATCATACGATCGCGGACAAGAAAACGATTATTAATGAAGCCGATCTGGTATTCACTGCGGCAGCCAACCCTGAGGCCTACGTGAGAGCTCGTGATGGGTTGAAGGCTGCTCAGGTCAATGCGCGCCTTCTTGATTGCTCAGACGCGCACTCGCTCAGCACCTCAAACGACAAAGACCGTGTTGGAAACTGTTTCACTTGGATCAAGGCCGACTCAACATTCCAAGGTCTCCTTCAAGCGATCCACGAGTTCGATGATCGCGTGTATGTAGGCGATACTCCTCCCAAACGAAGGAAGGTCGAGCAGAACAAAACCAAATTTATAAGCTCAATCAAGGTGGAGAAGGTCGCTGACTCGGGGCTTTCCGAACCTTGGTTCGATTTGGACATCCCGCTCAACCCTGATCTGGTGGCAATCATCGGCAACAAAGGCAGTGGTAAAAGCGCTCTTTCCGATGTCATCGCGTTGGTCGGCAACACAAAGCACTACGCGAAGTTTTCATTCCTCAAAAACACGCGGTTCCGTAGCCCGAAGCGCAAGTTCGCAGAACATTTTTTGGGCTCATTGACCTGGCTCGATGGCTCTGTGATGGAGAAAACCTTGCAGGAGGATCCTGAGCCAAGCAGCGTCGAGCGGGTCAAATATCTCCCGCAAAGCTATTTGGAAGATCTGTGCAATGAACTGGGTGAGGGCGGATCCTCAACTTTTGATGCAGAGCTACGAAAAATTATCTACTCCCACGTGCCCGAGGAGGAGCGGCTCGGCAAGGCGTCTATGGACGAACTCCTAGATTTCAAGGTCGCAGAAATTGAGCAGGCTCGCAAAGGTGTGAGGGAGAGTATCACCAAGATTAACGCGGAAATTATTGAGGTGGAACGCCGGGCGACAAATGATTTTCTGAGATCGTTGCAAGAATTAATGGCGGCTAAGCAGGGGGAAATCGCCGCGCTGGAGGATGCCCAGCCACAACCGGTACTCGACCCAAGTGCTTCACCTGAAGCTTTGGCTGAGTCAAAGCAGGCGGCTGAACAGGTGGATATTCTCGAGAGCGAGGGCCGTAAGATTGAAGCTGAGGAGGCTGCGCTCAAGAGCACAAGAGCGACGGCGCTTAAAAGAGAAGCGGTTGCCAAAAGAATTTCTACCGCACTGACGAATTACGGTAATCAACATGCGACCTTCGTTGCGGAGCTGAAAGATTTACTCGCTGATCTGGATGTAGAGTTGCCGATCGATTCCCTAGTGCAATTGAAGGTCGATGCCGGGCCGGTCGATGCCATCGCAGCAACGGCTCAAGCGCAGGTGGCTGCGATTGACGCTGACTTAAAAAACGAAGATCAGGGCAGCATTTCACAGCGAAGGTTGCTCGCTGCGGCCCAGCTTGTTGAAGCCAAAAGCCAGCTCGGAGAGGCGCAACGACTTTATGTTCTCTACAAAGAAAATTTAGCGAGCTGGGAGCGTGCCAAAGCGGAGCTGATTGGATCACCAGATAAGCCAAGTAGCCTTTTGCAGCTGCAAGATGAAATTGCTTCCTTGGCAAATTTGCCGGAGCAGCAAGCGAGGCTTCGTACTGAACGCTCCGAAAAGACTCGTGAAATGCATGGCTTGATTCAGGCCATGGTTGATGAGTTCAGCCGACTCTATCTCCCTGTCCAGCGCTTCGTTAATTCTGAGGAGCAGCGTGAGCTCAATCTACCTCTGGATTTCCAGGTTCGGATCGAAGAAAAAGGCTTCTCAGACCAACTATTGAGGCGCATCAACCAAAGGGTCAGGGGATCCTTCATGGGGGTCGACGAGAGCTCTCAGATGCTGCGCAACTTATTGTTGGCTGCCAGTTTCGAAACGGCAGATGAGGCCGTGGCGTTTACAGACGCGATTGATGATTTGCTTCATTTTGATCGTCGAGAAGGAATGCCTGAGAGGCCGATGCTCCTATCTGAGCAACTCGCACGCACCGTCACAGCGCAGGATCTTCTGGATTACTTGTACTGCCTGGATTATTTAGCTCCTCGGTATTCATTGACTTACGAGGGACAGGAAATCGGTCAGCTTTCACCTGGCGAGCGTGGATTGCTTCTTCTGGTTTTCTACCTTTTGGTCGATGAAGATGACATACCGATTGTCATCGATCAGCCCGAAGAGAACCTGGACAACCAGACTATTTTTCGAGTTCTGGTGAAGTGCATCAAGCGAGCGAAGGAGCGCCGGCAAGTAATCATGGTGACGCACAACCCCAACCTGGCCGTGGTGTGTGATGCTGAACAGATCATTCATGCGGCGTGTGACAAGGCTACGAGCCGGTTCGATTACGAAGCCGGGGCGATAGAACATCCTCTGATCAAAGCACGTGTGGTCGAAATACTCGAGGGCACTGAGCCTGCTTTCAAGAACCGGCAAGGTAAGTATCGATTGCAGTAAACCGACAACCGAAGCATGCACGCTGCACTATCTGTTGGATTTCACGAGGTGGGTAAGCGTGCTGTTCGAATGACGTTATCTAATAGGGTTTGTAGTTTGCATCACATCAAGCACCAGTCGTTCAAACTCTGGGACGGTTAATGCTTTCTGTCCGAAACCTCTGATCCGAATCAGCTTAACGTTTGCCGCTTTGAAGATGGCATCCTTCATCGCGTCGTTTTCCTTCGCTTGGCCACTGTCGTGATGGATGCTGTCGAGTTCGAAGAAAAACTTCGGGGAATAGCTATCTCGCGCGTCGAACACCACGCTGTCCACAACCGCTCTGAAGAAGTAGCTCCGCTCCTTCTGTGTCAGGTTGTCTTTAAATGCCTCAATGTCCAGCACGCTGCTTAAGGCCACGTTGGGGTATGGGTTGTAGGTGGGGAAGACTCGTAGGACTGCCTCAAAGAAGTTTTCTTCCTATTGGGATTTGAACAACTTCACGATCTTTGGGGCTGCAGCGTGCACTTGATTAGCTTTGACGCTGATGTCTCCGCGGCGAGCCTGAGCGATCTGTTCCGGCTGTGTATTTCGACTCTGATTTACGATCTGTTTTGCCAGTGGACGATGCTGATTTGAAAGGGCAAAACTGAGTAGTGAGGGCATCTCCAGTTCCTGCATAACCTTAAGCTTCTCGTCAACGAAACGATCGGTGAAGGCTTTGGAAAAACCATGCTTTCCGAGCTCAATCATCACCGCGATGGACTCGAAGGATTGGTACCGAACGGCGCTGGCATGGCTCGAGCTGTGTGCAAAAAACTCGTTCTCAAAGATCGCCACTGCCTGCAAGGTTATAGGGTCGTTTTTCAACTCTTTGGCGTGTGAAACGAGCGTGTTCGACAGTCCCTCCCAGTCCCGATTAGCAAGCATCTGGTACATGGATTCCCTTTCGAATGCGGCCATTGCTACCTCGCGTTTGATCTAGTTGGTTTTTTGCTCGCTCAGATTCGATTTGACCTGTGATAGACGAGCATAGCGCTGGATGTGCTCACGGTAATGGCGCGGTTTGACGGTTGACCACTTCATGTCGAGAGCCTCGGTAATCTTACTCTTCGTCTCGCCGGCGTATCACCGCTTCGATCATGGCTAGATCTGTTCGCCAGCCACGCTCACAATTGACCTAGAAACGCTGATAAAAGGGCAGAGCATTGAATAATTCGGCTCGTCAGACGTGCTCGATATCAAACCGTACGGTGTAGGATGCTGGCAAGATTTCGGCACGTGCATACATCTGTTTCGCGAGAATGGATTTGAGATGTTGAGGGGCTCCTTTGCCGTCAAAGAAGACCAGGTAAAAGAAGTAGTCGTCTCCGTTCTCGGCTGCTTCGGAGGTCGAACGCTCATTTTCTGAAAGAAAGAAGCGGTAGCTGTCTCCACGGATTTTGCCCACCGATTTCACTTCAATGTAACGAGGTCGTTCATGGGCTGTATGGGACATAAAATCATACCCATAGCCAGGTTTATCTCGCCTATCCTCGATTGCGGCAATCAGATCTGAAAGGCCTGCGCCCTCTAGACGTTGCCGCTCCTATGTCATAGCAAATTCCTCTGCCGCCTTACCGATCTGATCACGCTGGTCTTGAATGTCTTCGAAATTTACCTTGCGATGGTTTTTCTTGTCCGGCTTGTGGATGGTTGATCCTGGCACCGACTCAGCACGCACAATCGTTCGATACAGGAAGGCAGTGAACTTGGGATTGCTCCACGAAAGGGTTGTGGCATTACCAAGCTTTGCCTGAACAATGAGGTGCTGGTATTGGCTTGCAGGAAGGTCAGGGTCAAAACCGAGCGCCACTCCTATCATCTGCAGGTGCTCCGCGCTGCAGGTATTGATGAATCTGTTGGGGAAATAAAGGCTCAGAATTTTTGCTTTAAACATTTGTGAGAGCGGATTGGCATCGATTTTCGCGAAGTCGATCAGCGGGTCATTGCCCAGGCGAACCAGCGCCACAAGCGCTGCTCGGACTGCTCGGAATGCAGTGGTTGAGTCGTCACCGAATTTCTTAGCGAACCGATATTCTTTGGATGCATCGCTCTTTGTTGCACCGAAATAGATACCGAATTTGATCGCTGTCGACCCTTGGATAACCGCCCAAGGCCGAGTTTTGACTTCGACCCGATCACAGAAGGTTGGGCGCTGGAGACCAATCACATAGTCATCCACCTTGAGGCGATTTAGTCGTTCGATGGGGAATGATTCGAGAAATTCTCCACGACTTTGCTCGGCCCGTGCCTCGCGGTCTGGGTCGTAGTTTTTTTCGAAAGCTCTAAGCAAAGCGACTGAAAGCGGGCTGGGGGTCATGCTGCGATCCTTGCAAATGCTAGTAAGTCATCAATGATGGCAAATCGCCTCCGGCCTGGATAGTCTCTGCTGCGGTTTGACACAAAGCAGCGCTGAGCCAGTAGCGGGGTGGGGGTAGTTAAGCCAGGGAGCGCTCAACAAGTTCCGGGCGCACCTGATTCCGGTGCTTTGTGCGAGGATAAATGATGCGCTTGCAGAGTGGGACGTGCGTCAGCACCTCGCAGACCTCGAGAGCGGTGAGTGGACAGATTGTATACAAATCATTCTGCGTTCGAGTAATCGCTTGTCCATAGCTAAGCTGTGATGTAAATGGAGAAGTCGCTCCTTCGGGCCAATGGCCCCGGCTAAGCTAATCAGCCGAGCATCTCCTTAATGATGGACGCTACATTCCTGGCATCGTCTATCACCTCGGTGATAGGTACCCCGCCAAACCAAGCCCAATTGCGTTCACTGATCTTCCCTTCAAATGTGGATCCTAGCCCAGCCTCACTTTTTAGTATTCCACGATGGAGCTACGAGTTCAGGCGATCGGGCGTTGGCTCCTAGGCGGGCGTTGATCGTTTCGAAGTTCGCCCGTGCTTGCTTCTCCATGGTTGCAAACGTGCCACTGGGCAAGACCTTGGTGTCACGAAGCGATTCGATGTATCCGTATGCTCTGCCAAACAACAGCACGAGGCTTTCAAGGTCAGTAGCCGTTCCTATGAAATCAATGAGTTCGTAGGCCTTTACTAGACGTTGGTTGTGTACGGTGTCGATCATTGCTGTTCCTTCGGTAGATTGCGCGATAGGCGCTGCCTGCCATCACGATGTGGCAGTAACGATTGGCGGGCGCGCGTACCAGCGCTGAGAGCTGGTCAAGGCGAGTATTTGACATATCCGCTTTGGGTCGGCTTTCGTAAATCTAGCCCGTTCATGCTGACCGGTCTTGGCGAAGCAGGCGTCCATCTTCACGTCTGTACAGTCCGCCTGGGTCACCCAGGGCCAGGCCCAGATGTTCCAGCTATTAAGTCGTTGTCGGCAACGCTGGTAGCTCCCACAACTTGGTCGTTGGGCTAGGGTAGTGCGCTGTGATTACACTTCCTTAAGTTCCCCGCGTGCTGCTGCGAGCGCGGCTGTTTCTTCACGGAGTTGACTCACCACCACATTAAGCAAATCAGTGAAGGCTTCGGCGTAGAATTTCGGCTCAGTTTTGAACGGGTGTCCCATTGAGGCCTTGTTGATCCCGAGGCGTTCAGATCGCTCCGTGAGTCGCTTGAATGACTTCATCACTCCGCTACCTGTCGTGCTGGGATACTGGAAAACCTCCGCATGCCCGGTTTTGACCAGCGCGTTCATGATGGTCGCCGCGTCGAAGGAAACACCGTGTTCAGCTATAAGGGATTTGAGCGTTTTGGGTTGCATGCAGAGCATCCTTGCAATGTGGTGGAGGGGGGCGTCGATGGTCTTCTTTTCTTCGTGCTTTTTACAACTCAACCTTCGTCCACTGGTGCATCGTGGATGGGAGGATAGTTGAACTGGCAGAAATTATGCTGATTGTATTTTCGTTTTTTGGCCCCCATAACCTTCCCAGTGCCGCATGCGGCAAGAGTGTCATTTATGGAAGGTGGTTCACGGGCACGCGAACGCTGCAATGTTTAGTCAAAAGGAAAAGTGAATGACCCTATCAGTTCCGTGGGAATCGTGGGCTTTGTGGCTGGTTGGTTTTGGAGAAAGGTCGAAAAGGCATTGTTCTATAAAACCTATCTTTATTCTCATCGCCGCTGGACGAGCAAGCATGGGGTAGGTTCATTTTGGGAGCCGCTTGGCGAGCATCTGGAGTACAGCGTTTATCTTGCAGAATCCACTGACGCGCAGCCCCAAGAATCCAAAATCGCTTTGAGAGCAAAGCAAGGCACAGTAAGCCGCTTCGAATGCGTGTTTGAAGGTCGGGGCATGGGGGGGAAATACCAGGACAGAATCATCGCAGTTGACGTGGACACGACACCGGCCATCTTCAAATTGAACAACCAGCCGGTGTGTGAGCTTATCAACGTGACGAATGACAGGGTACGGTTCTCTTTAGATACCTACCGCCTCCGCCACTGCAGTGTCGAACTGACCGATGGCCGCAACATCCCTATCCAAGACGGTCTGACCCAGACCCTGACCCAAACATCGATATGGAACTCCCATTGGTCTAAGCGCTGGGAGATAGATTGGAATTTGGATGCCGCGAAGTTCGCCAAGCAGGAGATCGAAATTTATTGGCGATGGTTTGGCACCTACTCCCACTCGGGCGTGTATGTACCCGTAGCTGATGGCGGGCCCAAATACGCTGCCCCTTGGGTGCGCGTGGGTGCCAAGGCCATCGGGTGGGTCATGAGTAACCGATGGCTGGTGACGGCTCAGTTCTGGCTGGCGATCTGGTCGGGCTTGTGGGTGCTGGATCAGGATGACCGTTTGAGATGGCGCTGGAAGAAGCCAGTTAGTAATTCAGGCGTTTGAAGCGGTCAGGTCATTTCTGTCGCGGGCAATAGGTAAGGGTTGGCATTCAGACGGCTATAAATGCTGGATGTCCCAACCCTGCTCGCGAAGCTGTGCGCAGTTGGCCTCGAATGCTTCGCCCTCGCCGAGCGTCCGTCTGCTAATTGCCAGGCAGAGCAGGTGAGTCGGGCGCGTCATCGCCACATACATAGCAAGCAGGCGCTGGGTAGTTCTCTTTCCAGGCCGAGCCCCACCGTGGCTGTTTTGCCCTGTAGCCCATGGCAGCAAACTCGCGATGAAGTGCTTGTAGTTGAACGTTTCAAGCACAAGCGTCGCAGTGTGGGTCTGTCCCTTGCTCGAATGAATAGAGCCGAGTTTGATGTCCACCACGCCATTTTCTTGAATGCTTCGGAAGGTATTCACTGCATGCTGTACAGCCCCTTCCTGCACAATCTCTACGCTTTCCGGTACCCAAGCAAGGTACCCCTGTGCTGTCTCGGATTGCTCATGCGCTCCAGCAAGAACGGATGCCAAATCGGAGAAGCGGAGTGCGTAGGATAACCAGCTGTCGGTGCTGATGATGTTGGATGTGAACAGCAGCTCAACCACCAATTGTTGGTAGCTGGCCAAGTCTTCCGGGTTGGTAAAAAGTTGCTGAACCTGGACGTGCTGCCGGGCCCCTACCTTGATCTTGGTGGTGGGGTTGGTGAGGTTCACTAGGTGGAGAAGCCCCTTGGCGATTTCCTCAACGCTATGGTGTGCGGTATCGCCTTTAACGAGGTTACGCTTCGCTTGACGAATACGCTCAATCAACGTCGGCGGGCGGTATGCCGCCGACCCTGCGTTACGGTCATAGCCTTCCCAATAGTGCCCAACCGTCTTTGGATAATGCAGTGGATCGGCATCGACAGGATCGAAGTCTCTATGGGTATAGCCGATTGCCGAGACTGTGGTCTTGCCATGTAGGTCAGCGGGGAGCTCTTGGAGAACCAGACGCCCATAAGCATCCAGTACACCGCTACAGTCACCGTCAGGGAAAATAAAAATGGTGTGGCGAAGTGGCCCTTCCTCACCCGCATTGCGCCGCCCGGAAAGCCCGTCCGCAACAGCACGAAAAGCAAAGGGATTTGCCAGCAACGCGATCGACTCATCGAAGCGAAAGCTGCTGGAGATGTCGACTGCTCTGCTTCGATCCGGAAAGTCACTGCCATTGGTGTGGATGTCCGATTCGAAAATCGCCTGATTGGGATCGCCAACTCGCGATACGCATATCCCTGGATTGTCGCGGGGGAAAATCGCGCTCAGGTAGTCGTTCTGCATCGCTGAGGTATCTTGCATCTCGTCGATGAATACGCAGGGAAAACGGTGCCTCAATCCCTCCGTGACGCTTGGCCGCTCACTAAGCTGGGCAGTACCCAGAACGAAAATCTCGTCATAGCAGAAGCAGCCTTGCCGGGCTGCCTTTCCTACCGCTCTCGCCATTATTTGATAGCTCTGAGCATCAGGGCCACACGGGAGGTTGCCCCGAGCGACCCCAATGCGCGGGTTGGAAAAGTCTGTACTGGCTAACCGGAGCAATTTGGTATCGAAGGTTCTATGTCGTAGGAAGCTGCGCAGAATCCTCCTGTCCTCTCGTTCCTCCCACATGTACTTTGAGCGCACCCGGTGAGTCAGCTCATCGTCGATCGCGGTAAAGCGATGTTGCGCGGAGAGCAGCCAAGGCGTTGCAAGGAAGCGCCTGACGAACCCATGAATCGTGTCTATGTAGTGGGGGTAGCTCAGCAGCCTGCGGCCAACATCAGTGTCGCCTAGGCGCTGCTCGATTTCCTCGCGGGCTACGTTGGTGTGGGATAACACGCAAATCCCGCGAGTGCGGCTTTTCCAGTTGCGGGCAAGTATGGCGAGTTTGGCGACAAGCAATGTGGTTTTACCGCTTCCCGGACACGCCGATACGTCGAGTGTTTCTCGCGATCGAAGAAACGCCATACGCTGCTCATCCAGGCCCTCAAGCTTCATAAGGCCTGAGATCCAGTCGATGTCCTCGTCGGTGATTTCGGGTACCAGGTCACGGAACGTGATCATGGTGTCTGCCGCTCAGATTGCTGTTGCGATGGCTGGTGTTGCTCGTGGAGTATTTCCAAGCGAGAAGTCACATAGGTGATCGCCTCAACGAGGTAGCCGGGGAGTCTTTCCTCCAGACCCTCGCGTGGCACCACAATCCCCCGGTAGCGCTGTTCAAAAATGTCGACGAGGTACTGAGCTGTGATCGCCTTGGAGGCTACCTTGCGGTGGAACAGGGCATAGATGGTCGAACTTATTTGCTCAGCGGACATGCCCGAGCTGGCAAGCCGCTCATATTCGGTCATTGCCAGTTCAATCACCCGATCATGCGTTTCCCGAGCCGCATGAATGGCATCATCCTTCGCAGCCAATCGTGCCGCGACCAAAAGCTCACGTGCCATGCCGCTGAAGGCTAGGTCGTATTCCAGTGTCCATCGACCCGCCACGAACGTTTTTACATTCTGCTCGTCGTTCGCTTTACGCAGGCGGCGTCGCTCCTCCAAGCCGAGAAGCCGGCTATCATCATCGCCACCAAAATCGCGCGTTGCGCGCCACTTTCTCTGTGCAGTGTTTTCCCATTTTGGATCGTCTGCACCTTCCACCAACCCCAGAATTTCTGGTGCGCAATCCGGCATGACGTCCATGTCCGAGATGCAGGCTACAGGAATGTTCAAAACACCGTGTTCTGGGTGCGCACGTTGAAGGATCCGAGCATAGCGGCCCAGACCAACACCTCCGACATTCACAACCGAGACGCCATGTCGGGTCAAATCACGTCCAAGGAGCTTGGCAAGCGCGGGTAAGAGGATGGCTTCAGCATCTCCCTCGACGACGAGTACACCACGTGCGAAAAGCAAATTCGCTTTGGTCACGTCCAGGAACCTGGCAAGGAACCGATAATCCCCTACATCTAGCTTCGTGTGTTGCTTGCCGAGCGAGTAAGCCCTGCGACCGTGCATGAGCACTAGATTATCGAGGGGAATCTTGGAGCTGAGGTTGGGGCTGTGGGTGGTGAGGATGACTTGTACCGGGCGCGTTTCGCTTTCCTGGTCGACCTCAGCCGCAGTCGTCCCGCGAATATCAGAAGATTGAGAGTGCGGTGCTGCGTTGCCCTCGTTCCATGGCAGTGCGCCTTCAACGGGCTCATTGTCCTGCGTCGGATGGCCGACTGCGGGTGAGGTCACTGAGGGGGAGGCGACTCTTGGCGTGGCTGCCGTACTCAAAAACTCCATCAGACGTAATTGTCGCTGTGGATGAAGATGGGCCTCGGGTTCCTCGATAAGCAATAGCGGCAGTCCGTCTGGCTCCTTGCCAAGCAGGAGTAACTCACAGGCCATGAACAACAGGTTGTTTGAGCCAAGTCCGTACTCCCCACGAGCTTCTCGGGATCCTTGGTCGAGCAGGCTCAGTTCCATGCGCTCTAGGATCTGTCTCAGACGAGCCGACTCCGAGCTTCCCTCTACGAAATTGATCCGTCCGTGGAGCTCATCACCTTCAAGAGAAAGGTGGGACAGGTAGTTCTCGTTGACCGAGTTTTGGGCTGCGGCCACGCCTGGATGCAGATTAACCACGTGCCGTAGATAACCGGCCAATCCGGCCAAGCTCAGCGACGTGGGGTTAGCAAGTGGCTGGTCGATATCGAACCCACTCCCGCCTTTGATACTGGGGAAGTTTTTTAGTACCTGCGACAGTCGTGATCCTCGTCCAGGAGACATTTCCCGCGTGGCATCACGAAGAGGACGCAGGTAGGCAGCAGCCAGCAGTTGCCGAACATTGGTGTCGATGCTCGGGCCACCGCCGCTGTGGCCACTGCGTACAGCTATATCAACCCAGCGACGTGCCAGGACGTCATCTGAGAGCCTTCGTGCTGTCCAATGAACGTAAACAACGGCGGCGCCTCCGTTGAACGTGACGTACTCAGACAGCGCCCCCTGATCAGCGACAGATAAGTCTGCGAACTTGGCAACGATCGTGATCTGGGTCGCCTGCGACCCTTCGGCAGGAATATGGAAGTCTTCGGGCTGTAGACGTACGTATTCTCCGTCACGCGTTTGGAGGACGAACCGCAGGGCATCGATCACCGATGATTTACCCGCGTCGTTCTCCCCCACTAATGCAGTGACGCCTTTGTTGAATTCAATGAAAAGATGGTTCGGCTCCGCGCCAAACTGACGGAAATTCTGAACCTTGAGTGCTGACAAATACATCCATGTGTTCCTATCACAGAGGCCTGCGGCGTATTAGGTGGATCAGCCAATAGTACTCGATACCGTCCAAGCATCTTGCTCGCTGGCGAGATTCAGGTGGGCTCTTAAAAATCTCTTGCTGTATCTATTATCCGAGATATCCCCGCAGATCGCTTAGGAGTATTGGGCCATTAGTCCAGGGGGATCGCTTGTTCGGGCACTTGGGCCCGGCTCATACAGCCACCCAAGCATTTCCTTAATGATGGACGCCACATTCCTGGCATCGTCGATTCCTCGGTAATATGTACCCCGCCAAACCAAGCCCAATGACTCTACCGTTTGTTTAAGACTTTTCGGCTGATCGTCGTATAGGCCTTTATGCCATTTCCTGACGTTGAAATGCTCTAGATCGGCGAGTAGGGAAGGGCACGAAGCGAATTCAGCATCGCGCTCGAGCTGCCGTGCGTCGTAGTCTCCCCAAGACGCCCAAGCCGCGTTTGGGTATTGCGCAAGAAACGCTCCTAGCTACTTGCCAACCTCCACATAGGTTCCTGCGCTGTCCACGTCCGCTTGTTGAATGGATGTGAGCTGCTTGCAGAAGTCGGTGAGGATAGGATTGATCTGCGGTCGAACGAAGCATTTGAATTCATCGACGATCTCAAGCGTTTCAATGCCGATCACCACCAGGCCAATCACAATCGTTTCCATCTGATCAGGAAGAACTGCGAGGGGCCTTGGTGATTCCGACTCACCGACCTCATCACAGGTTGCCTCAAGGTCTACGCAATAGAGGTAGTGGTATGGCGCAAGCAAGTTTTGGATCTCTTGGAGGTGAAGGAACTTTGCTTCGATGCTCATGGCATGGGAGACCTTACCCGGAGTTTGTCGAGATTAACCGCGCCATCTATGTCGACTGAATCACTTACTGACCACGACGAATCGCCCAGAGCACGGGTCACGACAAACCCACAACCATTAGGAACGTGATTATCGATCTCGTACCTGCGCCACTCAATCATCGCTTGGGCATCAACCTGGAGTGGCTTGCGCTTGATGAGCCAAGCTACCGCATTGAGAAATTGTCCGTGCGAAAATTCTAGGATGTCTTGCGCCGGGTGCGTGGTGAGGCGATCTAGGAACGATCGTGCGCGGCCAACAAACACCAGAAACGACTCAGCACCTTCTCCATCATTGTAGGACGGATCTGCATTCGCCCAATACTGTTCGACCCATGCCTTGCGCTGCCCTACGGTGGTGTTCACGCACCTAGTCGGATCTAGGTAGGTGAATTCCTCAATGGGCCATGTCTCAAATGGAGCATCAGGGAATATGGAGATGGTCGCATCCGCAGTCGCTCGAGCCCGATTGAAAGGGGAGGCTACGACTAACTCAGGTGCACAGGCGACGGACTGCGCCACTCGGTTAGCTTGTTCGATGCCCTTTTCGGTGAGCGGGATATATGCGTGATCAAGGGTAGCTGCACCGGCATTGGCCGCGCTTCCTCCATGACGCACTAGCCTGACATTCTTCATTGGCTTACCTGTCGTTTCGCCGACGCACGACACCGTTAGCGTTGCTAGGAGCATGGCTGGATTAGGGTAAGAGTGATGGGGTGGCATGTAGACTTCTGAAAGCTCGACCTAGTGAACTCCATTATCGCCAGCATACAGAGCGCGCTGGTAATAAAGCATGGAAGGGAGCTGATCGACATACGACATCGTGGCTTCTTCCGTGGAAGATAGACGCGTCGTAATCACTAGGCCATGAGTGGAGGCGTCGTCCCTTCGGGCCTCGTGCCCGCCCATGACTGGTGATCCAAATGGCCGGCTAGATTCCGACTGTAATACGCGTAAAATTATTGAGAATTATGGCGTGGCGATAATTATGGCTAACCAATAATTTAAATAATTCACTGTCGTTTGCTAAGCGTGTCTAATCTCGCGTCACTATCCGAGGGGCTGCGTGCGTAGCCAGGCGATTACCTTTTCCTGCTTGTTCAGAATCCCTACCTTCGGCATCCCAGCATTGAGGAGAATGAACAGTCTTAGCCTGTCCGTCACATCACTGCGAGTCGTTGCTGGGCGTTATTGGAGGTACGCATGGTCTTGGTTCATCCTTGAGTGAGCGCGTCACCATATCTGTAAACGAGGCTTCGGTTGTTCGTATTCATACCCGTTGAGGGGCACTTTATTTTGGAGGCGACGATTCCTGCTGAAGGCTTGAGGATCAAAAAATCGACGTCCCAGGATCTCCTCCCAATCTAGCAATTCCTTGCTTGATATGCCCCGAATCTCGCCAATCTTTTCCAGCGCAACACGTGCATTGTCGCAAGCCTCAGATGGCGCGCGCTGCTCCTCCAGCAGGACGAGCTCCATGAATACCGATTCGATTGCCAATTGGTTTTCGTACATTCTTGCCAGTACGTCAGGAAGGGAATATTGCTCGGTCATGAGGCCGTGAGAAGAGCAGCCGTCTAGGCCTTAGAGCCTTTTGCGACACTTAAACGGGTTCCAAAGTGTTTGTTGTGTGTAGCTGAATCGAAACCATACGACGACGCTCCAAGCTATCGAGAATCGTCGGTGAGTTGAGATGAGTTGCTAATGCAATTTTTTTGAGCAGAGTCCTGAATATTTCTAGCTGCTGGTATTCAATAGAATCGACTTCGATAAAGCCGTGATCGTCGTGTCTGGACTCTAAGGTTTGCAGGCGCGCTTCAATCCAGTTGTCCACTTGGAGGACGGTAACGTTCGCAGGGTCAAAGCTTCGTCCCTTTATTGAATCTCGCGGCATTGCGTCAGCTCCATGAGTAAGTGGTCTTGTTGCTTTTAGTTTGCCTGTGGAGAAAGAGGTGAATCTACTCCATCCTATGACACGGGAAGCTGCACAGCTCACAAGATGGCTCAGATGCTAATGTCATTGACTAGAGATTAACTTTTGGGTGTTGGCCGCGAATAGATCTGCCATTTATAAACTCTCGCACTCCATAGGAGCGTTTGCTTCTTTGATGGGCCGCATAGCGGCCGATTTTGACCATCAATGAGCCATTGCCGGCCTTTGTTTGGCCTGCGCGGGCTTGTGTTGGTACGCTGCGGGCCTGTATTGGGCCAGGTATTTCAATGATATACACGCTACTTTAGGAGGGTTGAAAAAAAGCGTTGTTCTAAAGCTATACCAGAAACAAGTTATGTCGGTGATATACCCCGACGGTCAATTTCGTGCGAAATCTCTGATGCTCACCCCCTTGAGGGGGTTGCGCTGGGTGTTGCTCCAAGAGTGATAATAATAAATAGAAAAACTCGATCAGAAGAGACTCGCAGTATGAGTGACCAAGTTCTCACTACGAAGGCAATCAAGCTGGCTAAGAAAGACAAAAGTCTGCTGATCCGCATGAGCGTTGATGAGCGTGCAATTTTCGATGAGCGCCTTAAGGAGTCGGGATACAAAGCGGCTGGAGCTTTTGTAAGGGACTACGTTATTAATTCCAAGCCAAAACGCAGATACGTGATTATTCCTCAAGCCCAGAAAGCTAGCGAGCACCTCGTTGAACTTGCCCAGATGATCATGGACGACAAAGATAAAGAACTGTTGGTCAAAAAAATTATGTACGTGGCCATGAATATTTTTGGCGAGCTGGACAAAGTTAGGCTTGGTGGAAAAGGCGAGGCGGGTGAAAGTTATGATTGGTAAAATCCTAAAATCTTCCACTGGTTCTTGCGCTAATCGTATTAAATACATTTACGGAGGAAAAAAGCACGACCATGACATAGTCAATATCAACACGATCGATACCAACTGCTTGGCCTTCTGCCCAGAGGTCGAGATACAGAGGGGAAGTCTGGAGAATCTGAGTTGTATGATCTTGGACATGGATATTGCTACAAAATTGAAGGTTGGCGAGCAAGGAAAGCCAAAGAGAAATTTGAGGCCGATTTTTCATGCAGTTCTTTCGCTAGATACTGGTGAGTCACTCACCCCTACGCAATGGAAGATCGCTGTACGACATTACCTGAAACTGATGGGCTTCAAGAGCACTACTAAGTACACATCAGTCCTTCATGCTGATACTGGCAACGAGCATGTTCATATCGTTGCGAATCGAGTTAGCTTCGAGCCAGGCTTTCCGATGGTTAGTGACAAAAATAACTATGAAAGAAACATTCAAGCGGTTAGCGAGATCGAGGATATGTTCGGCCTCAGAAAGGCCTTTAGGCCGGAGGAAACCTGGAACATCACCGTGAGCGGTAGGGAAGTGGAGGGTGCCGCAAGGGCCCACACCATGCCCTACAGATCCCGTCTGGCTGCAAGGGTGGGAGCTTGTATAGAAAGTACTAGGGAGCGTAATGGTGACATCCTCAATTTTGTCCGGGCCTTAAGGAGGCAACGCGTCCACGTCCACCTGCGATACGACACCGAAGGCCAGCCGAAAGGGATCGCTTATGAATTCGAAGGGCGTGTCACCGCTGGCAAGACTTTGAAAAAAGCTCGGTTTACCTTCCAAAAACTGACTACACAGGAAGGCATCAGATATGAGCCGCGCATGCTTCCGCAGCTACAAGCAGAGCTTTCAAAGCGAAATTCGGCGAGTAAAGGCAAGCCTAAACCAGTTCAGCACCGCTACTGGGTCAACCGTGGCTGGATCTATCTCTACTTCGTTCCTGCTAACACTGCCTGTTCACCCTTCCTCAAACTCAAAGTAAAAAGAACCGGGGCTCAGGTTAGACAGGAAATCGCTCACGAAGAGGCGATGGCCCTGATTAAGGCCGTCCTACAGATCCTAACCGCGCTTTTCGGTGTCGCTGCTAAGTACACAGCAAAGCCCGGCAATCCCAGAGTGAAAGGCTATACAGAGTACGATCAGGATGGGGTGTTCCCATTTCTTACCCCTGAGTTTGTCCCAATGTCACCAGGAACGACAGAGGCAGTAGACATCAAGCCATCGGATCGCTGTCGTGTGTGACACGACAGTATTTTTTTCGAATGCACATGCTGCATTAGGACGTGGGCAGGATGGTCAGCATGGCGTCTCTTTGCGGGCTGGTACGATCAATTTGCTAGCACAAATAGCACAAAAAGCTCGAGACGTCATTCAACGAGCGATTGGGCAGAGCTGGTGGTGCCAGTCGGTAATGCCAAGGCTGGGGCCGCCAATCTCAGAGTCGAGTCCAATCGATCAGTCCAATAAATTTGGCAAAGAGTACAGAGCGGGTAGGATTTGCCGAACACAAATTGCACACGAAGTTCATTTTGATCAATGAATACGGGCTTAGTAAGACCAATCCATCATGGGGGCCACGCTGAAGCGGCGGGAGAGCAAGGCGGGTGTGGCGGTGATTGGGTGCATGGGGGGGGACGAAATCGGTGTGGCTGGGAGGTGGGGGAGTTTATCAGGAATGACCGGTTGGGCTCAGTGATATCCGGCGGAAATACAACCTCATCACGTGTGGGATTAAGCAAGACAGGCATGACATGGACTGATAGCATCGGGCTATCAAAAAAAGTGAGGAAGGGATCCCATGCTGAAGAAAATCGCGTCATCCATTCTCGTCGCCGGCGCCATGCTTGCCTCCGCTCAAGGGGCTTTCGCCGAAGAAAAGCTGTTCAAGAACTACGTCTACCAAACCCCAATCTCAAAATTCACCGAGGCTGCCGGTTACTACGACTGCTCCGGAGACGTCGGCGGGACCGCGAGATGCATCGACGATGTGGATTTCCTGGAAGAGAAATTCACCGTCGCGCTGATCTTTTCCGGTGACAAGCTGATGATGGTTTCACTCATCAGCCCGTTTGATCAGAACTTTTATGTCAAAGCCATCGCGGGGCTCTCCAAATCGTTCACGTTGGTTTCCATGAGCGATGAGAAATCCATCTTGGATATGTTTGACACTGCGAGAAAGTCGAGAAGCACTGAAGAGCTGACGGCGAAGATTTCCAATTTTGAACAGGTTGGCCTGGCGTCTGGGAATCTGACTTACACCTTTCTTGAAGGGCTGAACGCTAAGGGGCAAACCAATGCTGTTAGTGCGTTGGCTGCTGCGCCGGAGAACATTCGGTCCGCTGAGTTGGTGATGGCGGGGCAGGGTGCGGATTCGGGGATGATTATTCGGTTTACATTTCCGCGGTTAGAGGCGAATAAGATTTTGGCTGAGGCAAAAAAAACTGTTGAGGATTTTTAATGCATAGGTAAGTTGTTAAAAACATATATTTTTTATTTGATTAGAGGTATGTGTTTTTTGTTTAAATCATGGCGCTAATTGTATTTAATCTTTTTGTGAGAGCTTGGGGGCTCAGTCTCAAGCTTTTATACTTTTTGTCGAGGAGGTAGTATGGATTGGTTGGCAAGGAACGTCGAGTGGCTTTTTAGTGGGGTGGCAATAGCTGTACCACTCGCAATATTAGGATTTTTTTTGAATAAAAAAGCCCCACGGCAAAAGCAAGTGTTAGGAGAAAAATCTAAAGCTTACCAAGCAGGGAGAGATATTAATATTGGAGGGGGCAAGTAAATATGCTTGATAAAAAGCAAAGCCAGTCTACTGGCGATCAGTGTTTGGCTATTCAGGCTGGAAGGGACGCAGTTGTAAATGTTGGGTATACTGCAAGCGAGGTTGAGGGCATTGTACAAGCAGGCGTGATTGCAGTTAGTTCCCGTTACGAGGCTCAGATGGAAAGTCTGAGGGGGGATAAGCTTTTCGTAGAAGAACAATTGAGATCAGCTATCAAGGCTCTTGCGTTAAAAACTACGGATTCAAACGAGGAAGATGCTAGTAAATTAAAGTATGAAAAGGCGCTAAAGCTTGTAAAAGAGGGTGATACGCTTGAAGCTGAAAATTTGTTCTTGGATATTGAAATGTCTGAACAAAAAAATATTGCGTCGTCCACCAAGAAAATAGTCGACGCAGCATTGCACAGGGGGGCGCTTGCTTTTATGAGGGATACGAGTTCCTCCATGTCGGCATTTGAAAAAGTCCTAGAGCTAGAGCCGGAAAATTTAGTTGCGAAGCAGCATTTGGCTCGTTTGTTTATGCGCGTTGGGAAATATATTAAATCTGAGAACCTCTATCTTCAAATTCTTAGTGTCGCAAAAGAGAAAAAGGATGATGGTTGGAAAGGATCAGCATATCACGCGTTAGGACAGGTGAATTTTTGTAAGGGCAATCTTGGAAAATCGCTAGAAATGCAGAATCGAGCAATGGAAGTTATGCAAGGTTCTGGAGATTTTATTGGGGCTGCCAACGTACTCTTAGAAATGGCCAATATATATGTGGGGCAGGAGGATTTTGTCCCGGCCAAAAATATTGTCGAGAAGTTGTTAAAGCTGGCGATCACGCTTGATGATGAAGCGTTAATAGCTCGTAGTCATGCAGTTAAAGGAGTTATCTACTCTAAACTAAATATATATGGTGTTGCTGAAGAGTCATTTTTGCTTTCGTTAAATTACTGCAAAAAAATGGAGAACCTCGAGGGTGTGGCAGAAGCGCACGGGAATTTAGGAATTCTTTATAAAAATAAAGGCGAGTTATCATTGGCTGAGGAAATGTATGCGATTTCTTTGGAAATTGAAAAAAAACTCTCAAGGAAAAGCGGAGTTATTAGTGATTTGGTGAATATCGCTAATCTTCTTAACAAGAAAGGTGAACACGAAATGGCGCTGACAAAGTGCTTGGAGGCACTAGAGATGTCGCGAGAAATAAATTCAGTTACTACGCGAGCTATAGTTCATGCTTCTCTAGGTGGAATATACATAAGTAAAGAAGAATACCTACTTGCAAGAAAATGCTATGAAATTTCGTACGGATGCGAAAAGCAAGCTGGCAATGCGTATGGGGAAGCAAAGCAACTAACGAACTTGGCTACGACACATTTTGCTGTGAGTGAAAACAAGCAGGGGTTGGCCCTGTTGAAAAAAGCAAAAATCATCTCAAAAAAATACGGTCATAGTGATCTAATTAAAAAAATTAACAATCGAATCGCAATTATACAAAAATAATTCTTTATTTCTTCAATTTGTCGAGGGTGTAGGGTGATAGGTTCGATGGTTACAGCTTTGAAGCTGTAAAAAAGTATTTTCAAATATGATGAATTTTAGTTTGTTGAAGAACACGATTTTTTATTTTTATGAGTGATAATGAAGGGGGTATTGAAATGGTGAGTAAATCTGTTTCCATTTTACTATCTTGGTGATCTCGTCTGTAGAAACTGTTTCACGGATCTTTTCAAAAGCAGAAGGCACTAACCTCGTGCGGCAACAGCACAAATCTGAAACTGCGACTGCTTTTCATAAAAAGCAGAAAGCGGTTTCTAAGCGACGCTCAAGGAAGTCGCGGTAGATTCATATGGCTAGTAAATACTGAATATGACGAAAATAGAAAGGGGACAGATTTGAATGGCACTTACTTAACATGTTTCGGGTGCCCATTTTTTCTGACCTCTGCCCTTGCTGATCGACGTGGTTTGGTCAGCAAGGGATAGGCTTGAGGTCTTCGTTTTATCGCTCGCGGCTCAATACGACCGGGCCGATTCCCGACGCGCCTCTGAGCAATCAGCATCAATAAATTCGACAGGCTAACCTCGTCATCGGGGCTGCGATATTGTCGTAGCGCCAGCCATAGTTGAAGGCTGTGTTTGAAGCTCAGTTCGCGAGGCAAGCAGTCCGCTAACAGCGCCGATTGTGCCATGAGCATCCGGATCAGATTGTGTGCCAACAGATAGACCCATAACTCCTTGACTGCCATGCCTGGGGTTTTGCAGCTCAACTTCCAAGCCCCAACGTAGCCTTGAGATTTCGCAGATCCAATTCGACATGCCATCGACCCTTGTACAGCGATTTGAGGGCCGTTTTGGGCGTCTGCTTCGGGCAATGCAACGTGGTTACCAAAGTCTTGCCACCCGCTTTCAACTCTCGCACGGTCAGTCTTTCAGGCGCCTGTTCGTAATGGGTTTGATTCATCCACGGCGGTCTTCTTGCAGGCTTTTTCAATTCGATCAGGTGATCTTCCGAACCCAGACTCTGCCCCAGACGAAAGTCTGTGCTGCGCCGTCGAGCACCGTATTGTTCGAACACGCCATCGATACCTCTTCGTTGCAATTCGCACAGCAGAAAATAGGTGGCGTAGTAAGCGTCGCCCAATAAAATGTCGCCTGTTTTCAGCGTATCGAGCATTGATCTGAGCAGCGTTTGCTCATCGCCTCCCTTGCCTCGGAAACGCCCGAGGGCAGCATCTAAAACGGCGCCGCTGGAGAGGCAAACGATGCCCACTACTCGACACAACGGAAAACCAAGTCCGACTTTCTGGCCGCGAGATTGCGGATAGGCGCCCTGATTGGCCACGGTGTCGGGCATGCTGACTGTCGTGCCGTCCACCAGACGTACTGGCCGTCCCATCCAGCGCCACGACGAGGGGGGCGTTATCACTTATCGACGCACCGGTGTACCTGACCAGCGTGGAAACCATTTCCACAGGCAGGCGTTGTCTGGCTTTGCAGTAGGCGCCCGTGCGGGTGCTGTTGGACCTCATGCCGCCACATGATCGTTTAATCGACAAGTCGTTGACGGCGTTCTGGCAGGAACGGTCGGCGCTCATTGCCTGAGCAAGAAACATAGATAACGTTTCAGTCGGCGGAAACAGGCGTTCTCGATGTTCTGGCAGTGCAGACTCGACGCGTTGCAAGAGCTCGGGAGACGTGAGGAGATTGAAAAACGCATAGGCATCGCAGTCCGAAGCGTGTCGATGAAAGCGTTGCTGTTGATGCTGAAGAATTTCACGTCTACGATCCATTTGGGGCTGAGTCCTTGGTTTTTGGTGTGTGTTCGCAACTATCACCGTAGACCAAGACCAGCCCTTCTTCATTTTTTGCTTTCAGTTCAAATGCTTAGCTGTTAAGTATGTGCCATTCGGGACGGCGACGACTGCCCCGGCCATCAACTTGCTGCGCATTGAGGAAAACCTCTCGGCTGCTTGGCACCTACGTCGAAAACCTCCCTGGCTTGAATGCGCGGAACGCTACGACCGTGCCCACACCTCCCACTACATGGATCCGCCTTACTGGAAGACCGCTGGTTACGGCGTGGACTTTCCGTTCGAGAACTACGAACGGATGGCCGACTTCATGCGCCGCTGCAAAGGCAAGGTGATGGTCAGCATCAACGACCATCCGGACATCCGTCGTGCGGTCGAGGGTTTCCACTTCGAGACGCTGGACATTCGGTACACCACCACTAACCAGCGTCAAGGCAAAGCTGAAGTCAGCGGCGAGCTGGTGATCATGAACTGGGAACCTGCTGCTTTAGGAGGGTTATTTTAATCGCAACCGTTTGGCGTGGAATTCTGCTCTCTGTCTAATTTAATTTCAGGTGGAGTTGTTCATAGATGCCGACTGGCCCAATTCCTTTCGGAGGACGGGGCGTCAGCAGTCGGCTAATCTTTGCTAGTTGTTATTTTTTGAGATTGTTCGCAATTTCAACCCAGATATATTTGTAACGATATCTAAGCCACTTTATAAGTAAGTGGTCAAACATTTTTCGGATTGAACTATTTTTTCGGAGGCTGAGCATATGCTTTATATCGCTCTCTAATTCCTCTTTGTTAAAGCAACTCCAAATGGCTGGCAGGGTGCTTTCTAGGTTGGTGTGGCATACGGGAGCAACCTCGGAGAAAAGAATTTCCTCTATTGTTTCTGGATCAAATTTTTCGATTTCTCTAGCAATTGCTGCATAGTCGACTTCATTGTCGACGAATGCGTCTGATAACGCCCATCGTATATCGGATCGCTCCTTTGATGTTATAAGATGTTCCATTTGGAAAACTCCTCGAGCTCCTCATCTAAACTATCGGCTGCCATAGATCCTACGATGCTGCCAGCGATGCTCCCAGCGATGATAATAGCGACAGTACACACCAGTGCTCCCGGGCCACATATTGCCCCTGCGCCAAGACCGGCTAGGCGGCCTGCCACAGCGCCACCGCCTATGATCATCCCCTGTCGAGCCGTTTCTTTCTGCTTATTGTCGGCATTGAAGATTTCATAAGCCGCGAAGGCAGCAGTAATGACAAGGCCGACCTTCCCCATAATCTTCATTTGTTTAGTACCGCGACTTATTGACGCATTGTCACGGCCCGACGATTCCAAAATGGTGTAGTGGACCTTGCTTTTTTGCTCAGGTGTAAGTTTCTCGTAATCTATGCCTTCAGCGCGTTTAGCATACCTGTCTAATATTTCTTGTAGTGTGGGTGGAAGTTTCTTTTTTCTTTCTGCAAAGGCAAGGCCCTGAGCGGAAGTAAATTTACGATGTTCAAGCAGGATTCGGTTGCGCATTTCTTGACAAAATTCCACTCCCTCGCGTGCGCTGATCTTTCCTGCGCTTACATCAGCCTGAGTCTGAATTGACATACGCTTTATGCTGGCCATATAGCTAGCTCGGGTCTTTGCATCAGAAATGGCATCTACAGAAAATCGTGTCGCCGCACCTTCAAAGCCAGCAATAGCCATATCCAGTGGCGAGTTTTCCAGCATGTGTGCCTTTTGGACAACGTAGCTGCCAGTTACCAACATCGGTTCAGACATTGATATGTTCCTTATTCCAATGTAGTGAGGAAGGCGTCTAGGATTGATTCTCCATCTGCGGAGTCTTGCATATCAAAGTCAAGTTTTTGGCAGAATTTCCCACTGGTATTGGCAAACTTAACAGTATTGTTTGCGTCAAAAACACCCGTGAGAGTGGTGCCGTCGTCAAAATGAGCAATGCAGGGAAGTCCAGCGTAGGACTCTGCTCCTGGAATACCGAAGCTGATCCAACTGGAAAAAATATTCAGAGGGATTGGAGGTGTGAATGGGGCCGGGGTATGTGAGTCACCGATGATCACGGTGGCAGATCCACCAATTACGATGTCGCCATGTGTTCCGCCAGTGCCGATGATCGCGGCATTCTTGCCATTTATGAATACTGTCGAGGATAGGCCCGAAGACAGTGCGCTGCCGCAGGTGCAACTATCGCCCCCACGTGCAGCTGGCAAGCCGTCAAAATTAACATCTGGGGAGCCCTCCGCAATGGTTTGGGGTCCATGTCCAGGTATCGGACAACTTGTCGGATCGGATACACGTGCGGCTGGCGTTGCCATATTTGACTCCTTGTCATTACATTCACAGCGATCGACTTTATCAGAAATCGTTTTGAAAGGAGGTCCGCCGACCCACAGAGCGACCGTGCGTGCTGACTCCCGCCCGTCGAAATCCACTTCAAGAAAATTGACCGCAAGCAGGAGGCACCTCGTCCCCGCCGAAGTCATTTGGAACGCAGTATTTTTTAAGTAAACTCCGCCACTGCCGACATCAAACCTGCGGTGCTCATTGGGCACGCCGACGAATTTGCAGTCGCATCCAGCGAGTTCTATCTTTGCCCCCTATTTAAATTGGTTTGAATATGACAACTCCACCGTCCGCCCGAGGTGCTCGCCTGGCTTCTGAACGCTTGCCCGACCAGGAGTGCGAAGTGCTGGTCGCGCAGCAGCCACCTCTCGACGACGGCGAGCGGCCAATCGGCGTGGTCATCCATGCGTATTTTCCCGAAGTGCTGCAAGACATTCTGGTTCGTTTGATCAAACTGCCCGAGCGCTTGCATCTCTACGTGACTTGCGTGGCGGGAGGTGACGATGCGGTAAGTGCTCGACTGGCGGCCAGCGGATTGAGTTATTCGCTATACCGGGTACCCGATCTTGGGGGGGACGTTTTGCCGTTCCTGCGCATGCTGCCGTTTTTGCGCGCCGATAACATCCGCACGCTGGTCAAGCTGCACACTACGCGTTCGTTGAACTTGGGCGGGGCGCAAGAAGGGGGCCTTGAGCTGCTCGATGACCTGCTGAACCCCGTACGCTTGCGCCGAGCGGTTGAACGTCTTGCCGAGCCGGTGCATGCACCAATGGTTGGTACTCAACAATACTTGCGGCCGGTCACCAGATCCCTTAGTGAAATCGACCGCACGTTGCTTGTCACCCTCGCCGAGCGTGCTGGTATTGATCCGCAAGAAATCAACGAGGCGGAGTTTTTTGTCGGCAGCCAGTTCATTGCGCGCACTGAAGTGTTTGCGCCCCTGGAACGGATGCAACTGACGGGCAAAGATTTTGAAACTGAACGCGGCCAGCTTGACGGCACGCTGGCACACGTCTTCGATCGATTTTTTGGCGTACTGGCGAATGTTGGCCGAGCGCAGCGGAGCCTCGACCTTTATCAACGCTGGCTAGCGACACGGCAATTGGCTGCGGTCGAGTTGGAGGGGTTACCCGCTCGACTGGCGAGCTGGCCGCGGCAACCGGACGTGTTGATCGTGTTGACCGATACCACCGGTGACATTGGGTTGTTGCATTCCAGTTTGAACAGCATCGACCGCCAGCTGTATAAGGCCGCGGCGATTGTGGTGCTCTCGAATGCCGAACCGGTAGACGTGACGCCTGCGGACAATCTTGCCTGGCTACCGCTGGCTGAATCCTGGCCGAGCCAGCTCAATCAGCTGCTGCAGGAAATCGACGTTGACTGGTGCTACCTGCTGCGGGGCGGCGACGAACTTGATCCCCACGCGCTGCTTTTACTCGCCGAAGGCATCGCCCTGAATCCCGGTGTCAGCGCTTGCTACAGTGATGAAGACGCGCTGACCGCTTCCGGTTGCCAGGGGCCGGTATTCAAGCCGGATCTGAATCTGGATATGTTGCGCAGTTATCCGTATGTCGGTCGAGCATTGGCTTTCAGTCGCGAGGCGGCGCTGGCTGTTGATGGCTTCGATCCCGCCTTCAGCGAACTGGCGCCGCATGATCTGCTTTTTCGGCTGATCGAAACCCATGGGCTCGGCACGGTCGGGCACTTCGCCGATGTGTTGGTGCACCAGACAATCAGCTTCTCCCAGTGGCTCGCAGAACCCCAGGTGATCGCCAATTCGGCGGCCATCGTCGAGGCGCACTTGCTGCGCCTGGGCGTGGCTCATGAGCTGCAGGCCGGACCTTTGCCAATGGCTAACCGTGTGATCTACCAACACGCCGAGCAGCCTTTGGTGTCCATCCTTATTCCCACCAAGGACTGCCTGCCGATGCTGCTGCGCTGCATCGAAAGTATCATTGAGAAGACCCGCTATACCCATTACGAACTGCTCATCGTCGACAACAACAGTGAAACCGCCGAAGCCCGAGACTGGTTCAGCGGCATGGAGCAGCTGGATGACGCCAAAGTGCGCATCCTGCGTTACCCGCACCCGTTCAACTACTCGGCAATCAACAATTTCGCCGCCAGCCGTGCCCGTGGCGAATATCTGGTGCTGCTCAACAACGACACCGCGATCATTGATGGCGACTGGCTTGGTGCAATGCTCCATCACGCCCAGCGACCGGAAGTGGGGATCGTCGGCGCCAAATTGTTATTCGTCGACGGGACTATTCAGCATGCAGGCGTGGTCCTCGGTCTGCGTGGCGTTGCCGACCACCCGTTTATCGGCGACTCGACGCAGTCCAACGGCTATCTGCACCGCTTGCATCTTGATCAGAACTACAGCGCGGTCACCGCCGCCTGCATGATGATCAGCACCGAGTTGTACCGAGAAGTGGGTGGAATGGACGAGGTCGATCTGGCCGTTTCCTTTAACGACGTGGATCTGTGCCTGAAAGTCGGCCAGGCTGGCCGATTGATCGTCTGGACGCCGTATGCAGTGCTCGTTCACGAAGCCAACGTGAGCCAGAGCAAGGTCGACAAAAACAAGGAGCAAGCCAAGCGCCAGCGCTTCCAGCGCGAACAGTCGGTGATGTACCAGCGTTGGCTCGCGCAGATCGCCAACGATCCGGCCTACAACCGCAACCTGACGCTGGAGGGTGGCGGCTTCTCCTCGAAATATCGCACCGACACGGACTGGCACCCGTTTGCCAGTCGTGAGTTGCCGCACGTGTTGTGCCACCCGCTCGACTCTTTCGGCAGTGGACATTATCGAGTGCGTCAGCCCTTCGCTGCGCTGAAAGCCGCGCAATTGATCGGCGGGGCGGTGCGCGAAGAGGGGCTGCAACCGACAGAACTGCAGCGCATGGCGCCGGACACGATCATTTTCCAGGGGCAACACACAACGCCGCACTTGGAGTTCATGCAGAACACCAAGACATTATCCAATGCCTTCAAAGTGTACGAGCTGGATGACTATATCCTCGACGTGCCCGCCGGCAACTTGCACCATGATGTGCTTCCCAGGGACATCGCCAAGCGCGTGAAGAAGGCCTTGGCGCTGTGCGATCGGCTGGTAGTCTCGACCCAGCCGCTGGCCGATGCGCTGCAGGGGTTCAACCCCGACATCAGAGTTGTGGAAAACCGCCTGCCCGGCCATTGGTGGAGCGGTCTGGTCGGCCAGCGCCAACAAGGCAGCAAGCCTCGGGTCGGCTGGGCCGGCGGTTCGAGTCACAGCGCCGACCTGCAAGTGATTGCCGAAGTGGTGCGTGCGCTGGCAGGGGAAGTTGAATGGGTGTTCATGGGTATGTGCCCGCCGGCGCTGCGCCCTTATGTCCATGAGTTTCATAGGGGCGTGGATATTGAAAAGTACCCGCATAGACTGGCCGGCTTGAACCTCGATCTGGCTCTGGCGCCGCTCAAAGACAATCTGTTCAACGCCTGCAAAAGCAATTTACGGTTGTTGGAATACGGCGCCTGCGGCTTCCCGGTGATCTGCTCGGACATCCTCTGTTATCGCGGCGACTTGCCGGTGACGAGGGTCAGCAACAAAGCGCAAGCCTGGATTGCGGCGATTCGCGAACATCTCGCTGAACCCGATGCCAGCGCCAAGGCCGGAGTTGCGCTGCGTAGCGTGGTACTCGATAACTGGATGCTCAAAGACGAACATCTGTTGGCGTGGCGAAGTGCCTGGCTGGCGGATTGAATGAGAGGCCTGCCTCACGGCAGGCCGTCAACCTGCACTAATCCGCTCGATAGCCCGCACCAACGCCGGTCGCTTTTCCAACCATTCAGCCTTGGTAATCCCCAGCAATACAACATCAACCCGCGCACCATCCTTGACCACGTTCTGCCGTCGCACACCCTCAACCTCAAACCCGAACTTCTGGTGCATCTTGACCACAGCCGAATTGCTCGCCAGCACTTCACAATTCAACTTCTCCAGCCCGACAACATCGAACGCGTAATCCAGCATCCAGAACTCGATAACACTGCCCAGCCCTTTCCCCTGCAAATTCACGTCGAGATAAAACGCCCAGTCCGCGCTTTTATGCTGAGCGTTGATTGCATTAAGCGAAACCACGCCAACCGTCAGCTCATCCTTGATCACCGCAAACACCTGCTGACGAGCATTACCCTTCAGGGACGACAGCCAATTCGCATGTTCCTGCTCGGAAATTTCGTGCGAGGTGTACATGTATTTGCGCACATCTTCCTGATTGCGAAGGGTGCGTACATGCGCCTGGATCGTGGGGCTGGCGTCGGTCAGAGGGATGAACTGCATGGTGAGGGTCCTTGTCTCGCGCGAGTTCGAAGCTGAACCCGCGCTGTCGATGATGCACGAACTACCAGTTTAGAGCGTAAGACCGGTCATCAGGCAACCCCGGTCAGGCATTCAGTGCATCCGCCAACGCCTTGGCTTGTTGATTGGCTGTATCCCGCGAAGATAGATCGACGCCCGCGCCAAGCAGGGTTTTCTCAACAATCAGCGCGTGCACATCGCTCACCCCGATGAACGCCAGCCATGCTTCGACGTAAGGCTTTTGAAAGTCGAAACGTACGGCCGGAGTAATCGATTGCGCCGAGAAATCCATTCCACGCGCATAAGCGACCACAGCTGTTTTGCCCTTGAGCAGACCTTGCAAACCATGCTCCGGATCGAAGCTGAACAGAATGCCGTTCTGGGATACCAGATCGATGAAATGCTTGAGCTTGTAAGGAATGCTGAAATTCCACAGCGGCACCGACAGCACTATGAAATCTGCGCGGTGCAGCGGAGCGGCGAGTGCTGCAAAAGCGTCCCAGGCCGATTGTTGCGCCGCAGTCAGGGGCGTGCCGGTGATCCCCGCGTACTTGGCGTTCAATACCTCTTCGTCCAACTCTGGCAGTTGGCAGTCCCACAGATCGAGAGTTTCGAGTTGGGTGTCTGGATTATTTTGTTTAAAGCGGCTGATGAAACTATGGGCGACGTCCCGTGACGCAGAGCGTTGTTTGCGCGGCGAGCATTCGATGTGCAGAAGGGTGGGCATGGAGAGTCTCGACTACTGATGGGGAATCGAGTCATTGCAACATAGCTGGCCGCGAACTATAAATCGTAAATAATTCAGCCATTGATCACATATCTCACTATGTTCGACGCCCTGTTGCTCAAGACGTTTGTCACCGTTGTCGATGAGGACGGCTTCGGCCGTGCCGCGCAAAAGCTGCATTTGACCCAATCGGCGGTCAGCGGCCATCTGCGCCGACTCGAGGCGCAGGTCGGTAAACCGCTGCTCAAACGCACCACCCGATCCCAGCAATTGACCGCGGATGGCGAGCGCTTGATCGCCTATGCGCGCGCGATCCTGGCGCTGAACCGCGATGCCTGGGCGCAACTCACGCGCGCGCCGTTTGAAGGGCGAGTGCGCATCGGTGTGTCAGAGGATTTCGTCGAGGCGCGGCTGTTGCGCGCGTTGCAGGACTGCGCGGCCGCGCATCCGGGCATGCAGATCGACGTGCAGGTGAATATTCCCGGCACGTTGCTCAAGCAGATGAAGCAGGGCGATCTGGAATTGGTGATCGGTTCCGTATGCGAAACCAGCGAGCCGGGGCTGTTGCTCTGGCAGGAACCGCTGGTGTGGGCGTGGTCGGCGCAACCGATGATCGAGCTGCCGAGGCCATTGCCGCTGGCGCTGTTCCCCGAGCCGTGCCCGTATCGCGAAGCGGCGCTGACCCGTCTGGCTCAGGCCGGCATTGCCCAGCGCACCACCATGCTGTGCGCCAGCACCGCTGGCCTGCGTGCTGCCGCGTTGGCCGGTTTCGCCGTAGCACCCATGGCCGCCAGTCAGCTTGGGCATGGCCTGACGGTGCTCGGTGCAGAGCTGGGCTTGCCGCCATTGCCCGACGCGCAGTTTCGTCTGTTTAGCGCCGAGCATGCCGATGCACAAATGATCGCCGCGCTCTCGCGGGTGATCGTCGAATACTGCTCGATGCGGCGCCAGTAACGCCTCTTACAAGCCCAGGCCTTCCTGCACCACTTGCAGCAGGTTGTTTTCTGTCAACGCGATCGCATCCAGTTGTTGCCCGCTCTCGATTGTCTGCAACCACCAGTGGCTCTCGCCATGTTCATCGACCGTGCGCAGCAGCGACGCATCTTCGCCCGGCAGTTTGATCTGCACGCGACCGGCGCCGTCCGCGGTGAAGCGTTCGATGGGATCAAACGTCAGGCTGTGGTGGTTGGCTTCGATCAGTAGCTGGTCGATGGCGTAGTTATGCGGCTCGCCGTCCGGCGACGTTTCGCATACATGGGTAGGAACGCGTCGAATTTTCAGTCCGACTTCGGTGACCGGTTGCAACCAGGCTTCGATGCGGTGGTACAGGTCGTAGACCAGCGCTGGCCAGCAATCGATGTCCAGTTCGGCGCTGGTGATTTCGTCAGCATGGGTGTGCCGGGTTTGTTTGAGTTTCGCGGCGAGTTCGTCTGCTTTACTCATGTCGGTTCCCTGGGGTGATTTGACTTAATCGTAGTCCTTTCAAAGTAATGCAGGTTTTGTCCTGCGTCATGCGCTTGCAACACATGCGTGACTCAATACCCTCTGACCCAGTGTTGGTCAGTCACGGAAACCACGGACGCAGGCGTCCCAAGGAGCGGGAACATGAAAAAACTTCTTACAATTATGGCCCTGATTGCGCTGACGGTCGGCGGCATTGGCGTGAGTTCGGCGCGCCAGTCGCAAACCAGCCAAGCGCCAGCGGAGTCAGTGGCGGGGGTGTTCGATTACTACCTGCTGACGCTGTCGTGGTCGCCGACGTTCTGTCTGACCCACAAGGACGACGCGCAATGTTCCGGCAAAGGCTACGGATTTGTCCTGCACGGTTTGTGGCCGCAATACGCCAAAGGCGGCTGGCCGGAATCCTGCCCGCCGGTAACCAACCTTTCGGCGGCGGAAACGGCCAAAGGTTTGACGTTATTTCCAACGAAAAAGCTGCTTGATCATGAATGGGCCAAACACGGCACATGCAGCGGCCTCGGCGCGATGGGCTATCTGGATGCATCTGATAAAGCCGTTGCAGCAGTGAAAGTCCCCGAGGAACTGCAACCGTTCAGCACCTCGTATTACTTCGAGGCGCAGGAAATTGCCGACCTGTTTCGCAAGAGCAACCCCGGCATCGCGGCGAACGGTATCGCGGTCATTTGTAACGGCCCGGAGCTGTCGGAAGTGCGCGTGTGCATGGGCAAGGATCTGCAATTCGGTACATGCGGCAAAGGCGTGAAAACCCAATGCCGGGCAGGGGATATCCGGGTTCCGCCATCGCGCTGATGGAATGACAGACAGTTGAACAAGAAGGGCGTCCAGATGGACGCCCTTCTTGTTTTCGGATTTGAAGCGCTAGGCTACTTCGCGCATGCTTGCGCGCAAATGGACTAGCACTTCTCACGCAAGGAGCCTTCATGAGCGGTAAACCAGCAGCCCGAGTCACCGATCCAACATCCTGCCCACTGCCGGGACACGGTACCAACCCGATTGCCAGCGGCTCGCCCGATGTAAATTTCGACGGTTTGGCGGCGGCGCGATTAACTGACAAATCCGCCTGCGGCAGCCCGATCACGGGCGCTGTATCTTCGACGGTGTTTATCAATGGTTTGAACGCCGCGACACTGGACAGTACCGGTGGCCACGGCAACGTGATTATTGGTGGTTCCGGCACGGTCATCATTGGCGACACCGTAGTCGTCGCGCCTTTCAGCGGCCTGCAGTCCATGCCAGTGCACTTCACCGACCGATTGAAACTGGTCAACGACGTGACCGGCGAACCGATGCCCAACCATCCGTACATGATTCAGCGCGCGGACGGGCGCATGGAGCCTGGCGTTTCTGACTCTTCTGGATTCACGCACACAGTCAGCTCGCATCTTCCTGAAACCATCAAGCTGTTTTTGGAGGAGTGAGGCATGGCTGCTGAAACGGTGACGTGTGAGAAAGGCAACAACTACAAGCTGCACAAGGAACATGCGCTGACGAATAAGAAGGATGTCAGTGATAAGGCTGTTCCGGTGGAGAGCACTAAAGCGATTGTTGTGTTTATCGGGGGCGCTGGGGATAAGGAGAGTTATTATTTTTCAGGACCATATGAAAATATCCTGGAAGCGCGGGATAAATTCGATGTCCGCACACAAAAGTTGATAAAAGACGGCAAGTACAAGTCTGAGTGGTTGGGCTACAACGAGGTCAGGGGGAAACAAGACATTCAGCGGCATGTTCTGAGCCTGATTCCGTACAAAAGCTGTCCTGTCTACATAGTTGGACATAGCCTCGGCGGCTGGAATGGCGCTCATCTGACAAAAATAATGTCGGAATGGGGTTATAGAGTACAGATGTTGGTCACCCTTGATCCGGTGGGTGAAGGGGCGTTGGTCTGGTTGGGCTCGGACATCTATCGCGAGCGTCCTGCCCCGGTCGCTGTCGACTGGATCAACGTAAAGGCTACACCCAGCAAGAAAGATCAGTCAGATGGGGTAGCTGAATTTGGTGAAAAATGGCTGATCTCTTGTGGGCCTTCAATAAATGCCAATGTCGACGCGAATCATGCAAATGCATTCGGGCTTTTCACGGCGCGTATCGCCGGTGACAAATCGGCAAGTGACCTGTTGTTTGAGGCAATCATGAAGGAGTTCCCGTGATGCAGAAAGGTCTCCTGTGCGCGCTTCTAATTATTTGCTCGGGCTGCGCGAAAGATCACACCAAGCCTCCAGCAAATTTGAGTTTTCTATCTGTTGAAAGAGAAGGCAGCCTCAGTTTGTATGCCATCAAGTATCAGTCGGATGTTGATGTGCTGGATCTATTTGATCGAGGAGAAAGACAAGGCATGGTCTCAGGCAAGCTCAAGTGCGCTTTGGGAGAAGACCAGGATTTCTCGCCTGGCAAATCTTTGCGGTTTTCTGCATTCGGCTTGATAGAGTCTGAAAGAAATGAAGGTAATCAGGCGAGATTCACCTATTTCACCAGCGCGTTCGTTACCGAGACCTCCAGTAGCCGTAGTTCGGAAAGAAATCTGTCACCGGCAGAAATCAACCAGCTCCTCTCCGGCAAACAACAAATCCCCTGCAAAGTCGTCGTCACCGCCTACGGCTACAATCCCTACTACTCAAACACCATGAATATCCCGGTCGCTGATCTACTGCGCGAAGTCAATAAGCCCTGAGCTCACTGTTGACGGGAGGGCGAGCAAATCCCTCCCGCAACTGTCGAAAAAATATTTCCCCAAACCCGTCATCCATTTCCCCCTCGCGCCGATACCCACAACGTCGGGTCAATCGCGGTCGTACTTGTTTGCCCCGCGCCCCCCGGTGAACTACGCTCACCATAACCAAGGGTTTCGGGCTTTGGCCCCTGTCGTACCTGCCCAGGACATGCTTTTGCCTATCCCCATTCACGATCCGCATCAGGCCCCCGGTGGCACGTTGAAACGGCTGCCGCTGCGTAAAGCGGCGGCGCTGTTTATCGTTGCGGTGTGTTTGTGTCTGTTCGGTTTGCTGTACCTGCAACTGGAACAGTCGCGGCGCCAGGATCTGGCGATTGCGCAGATGGCATCGGCTAACTTGACCCGGGCGATGGCGCAACAGGCTGAGGACACTTTTCTGGCTGCCGATCTGGTGCTGACCAGTCTGGTCGACTGGATCGAAGACGATGGCTACGGCGCAACGCAAAAGCCGCGTTTGCAGAAAACCCTGGCGCGGCGCGTGCAGCAACTCGAGCAGTTGCACGGCATGTTTTTGTTCGACCGTAACGGGCAGTGGGTGATCACCTCGTTCCCTGACCTGCCGCGCGGCAATGGCGTGGCGGATCGCGAATACTTCAAGTTTCACCAGCAGAATGTCTCTGCGGTAGCGCACATCGGCCCGGCGATTCGCAGTCGCGAAAACGGTGAATGGATCATCCCGATTTCCAAACGCGTCAATGACCGGCTGGGCAACTTCCAAGGCGTGTTGATGGCCGGCATCAAGATGTCGTACTTCGACCAGTTCTTCAAAAGCTTCAGCCTCGACGACAACGGCACGATGTTCCTTGCGTTGACCGATGGCACCTTGCTCGCGCGTCGACCGTTCGTTGAATCGCTGATTGGCACCTCGATGGCGCAAAACGAGATTTATCAGAAGCTGTTACCCAATGCCCCGGCGGGCACGGCGATGATCGAATCGGTGTTCGACCGCGTGATGCGCCTGTACGGCTACCGGCAATTAGCGGCGTATCCACTGGTGGTTGCGGCTTCGTCGTCGCGTGACACGATTTTGCAGAGTTGGCATGCCCGGGCGTTTCAATCCAGCGTGATCGTTGCGTTGGTCATGCTCGGGGTGGGGCTGTTTGGCTGGGTGTTCATTCATCAAGTGCGCGATGGTGAGCGGATCGAGAAGAACTTGCGCAAGGCCCAGCGAGCGCTGGAACTGATTGCGACCCACGACAGCCTGACCGGCCTGGCCAATCGGCGTCTGTTCGAGCGCTCGCTGGATATCGAGTTCGCCCGTGGCGCGCGGCAGTCGAGCCCGGTGAGCCTGATCATGCTCGATATCGATTTTTTCAAGCGCTATAACGACGCCTATGGCCATGTCGCCGGTGACCATTGCCTGACTCAGGTGGCGCAGGTGGTCAAGGGCTGCTGCCAGCGCAAGTCCGATCTGGCGGTGCGGTACGGTGGCGAGGAATTCGCAGTGTTGCTGCCGGATACCGATATCAACGGGGCGCTGGCGATCGCCGGGCAGATCCGCCGCAGCGTTATGGACAAGCACATCACCCACAGTGGTTCGCCCACTGGATATCTCACCGTGAGTTTGGGCTGTTATTCGTTTATCCCACGCGGTAACGACAGCATTGAAGCGTTCATTCAGCGTGCCGATGCGGCGTTGTATCAGGCGAAAAATGCCGGGCGCAATCGTGCAGCAGTGCTGTCGATGGATGGGGAAATTGGCGAGCTGCTGCGCTCGGATCGCTGATCACGAGCGCAATCAAAACCGGCCATGCTGCTCACTTTGGCCGGCTCTTGTTCGTTCAGCCGCCAGTGCCACCGCCGGCACCGCCCGTCCCGCCGCCCGCCGAGCCGGTGCCGCCACCAGCACCCGAACCTGAACCACTGGCGCCGCCATTGGTGCCAGTGCCGCCGCTGCCGGAATTACCGCCAGAAGGCGCGCCCGGCGTGTTGTCCGGCGGCATGGTCGAGCCGCTGGTAGCGCCGGATTTGGTGCCGGTCGCATCAGCGCCGTCGTTGGCGGCGAAGGTGGCGGCGGAGGCCGTGGCCAGCAGGCCGGCCAATAACAACGAAGTAAATTTGCGCGTCTTCATGGTACGTCTCCAAAAAGGGGATTTACCTGATATTGGTCTGACGCGTGAAAGGCTTGGTGCCGGCCATGTGACGAGCGGTCATCCCTGCATGTGCCCAAGTGGCCTACTCGTCTTCCGGGAGATTGGCTATTTGTCTGAACCCGCCTCGGGTCTAACGTAGCCACACATTCACTTGCCCCGGAGCACAACCATGAAACCTCGTATCGATTTCTACATCGCCTCCCCAGATGCGCTGAAAGCGATGATCGCGTTGGAAACCGCCGTATCCAAATTGCCACTGGAAAAGACCCTGATCGAACTGGTCAAGCTGCGCGCTTCGCAGATCAACGGCTGCGCCTTCTGCATCGACATGCACACCGCTGATGCGATCAAGGGCGGCGAAACTCCGCGTCGTCTGTTCGCCGTGACGGCCTGGCGTGAAGCGCCGTTTTTCACTGAGCGTGAACGCGCTGCACTACTGTGGACCGAATCGCTGACCCAACTGAGCCTGACCCACGCGCCGGATGAAGATTACGAAGCCGTCGCCGCGCATTTCTCGCCAAAGGAAATGGTCGATCTGAGCGTGGCGATCAGCACCATCAACAGCTGGAACCGCCTGGCCGTAGGCTTTCGCAAAACCCCGCAGGCCTAAGTGATCAATGGGTATCGGCACTCGGCGCGGCCGGAGGCCGAAGCTTGCATCCATCATCATGATCCAGCGCAAACCGAGCGTGTCATGTCGGCCGTCAGTTGCTTGCCTTGACCCAGTTTCCAGGCGTGGTGCCGGTCAAGGCTCTGAAGAAAGCGATGAACGCGCTATCGCTGGCAAACCCCAGTTCGAAGCCGCAGTAACTGAGGCTGCGTCCGAGGGTCAGTAGCTCCATCGCGCGCATCAGCCGCCATTGTTGGCGCCATTGCTGATAGCTCATGCCGGTCTCGCGCTGGAAGATTCGGCCGATGGTGCGGCTGCTCGCGCCGATTCGTTGCTCAAGCTGTTGCAGTTCCGGTGGCAGGCGCTCGGGTGTTGCCAACAGGGACGCCAGGCGCTTGTCTTTCGGCAGCGGCAAGAGCATCGGTTGATGCGTCGCGTCGCGGATTTCGTTCAGGCTCAACGCCAGCAAGTGGACGAATTTTCCCCGTTGCCAATCAGTGTCGAAGTCGGCCATTGCCATCGGTTCCAGTACCGCTCGTAACAACGCGCTGACTTCAATCACGCACACCTGTTGTGGCAGGTCGCGGCATAGCTCAGCGTTCAGGTAGATGGAGCGGTAGTCCACGCTGCGCTGCATCACTGCGCGATGAGTGATGCCGGCGGGAATCCATGCCGCGCGCGAAGGTGGCAGCAAACACAATTGCTCCGCCAGCGTGATGCGCGTGCAACCTTCGCGGGTGTAAAGCAATTGTCCGCGCTGATGCTGATGCAGCCCGGAGTCATGGTCGCCGAGGGCAGCTGCAATGCCGATCACCGGCGCTTCGAACAGGTCGGGATCAAATGTTGCTGTTGCATCAAGCCACGCCATTATTTGTCCGATTTAAACGATAAGTTGGCAAAGTCTGGATAGTACGCCAAGCGCGGCTCTTTAAACTCCTCGCGGTTCAACTTGAGGAGTGACACGCAAATGAACAGTCGCCGTCTTTTGGTGCTGGCAATTGCATTGCTGATGTTTCCGCAGATCGCGCAGACCCTGTACAGCCCGGCGCTCGGGGAAATCGGCCGAGCGTTTGGAGTCGGCCCGCAGGCGGCCGGGCAGACTGCGTCAGTGTATTTTCTGGCATTTGCCGTGGGTGTTGTAACGTGGGGCCGGGTGTGCGACTTGATCGGACGTCGACCTTCGATGCTTGCCGGGCTGGCGATTTACGCACTGGCGTCGGTCTGGGCACTGAGTGTCAGCAGCTTTACGGGGCTGTTGATGGCTCAGGCGTTGGGGGCATTCGGGGCGGCGGTCGGCTCGGTGGTGACGCAAACGTTGCTGCGTGACCGCTTTGAGGGGGTGCAACTGTCGCAGGTGTTTTCGCTGGTGGGCATGGCGCTGGCGGCCAGTCCGGCGCTTGGTCTGTTCAGTGGATCGATGCTGGTCCAGAGCTTCGGTTATCGCGGCGTGCTCGGCGCGTTGTTGTTGCTGGCACTGGGGTTGTGGTTCTGGAGTTGGGGCGCTTTGCCGGAAACCCGTCCACCTCAACAGACGTCTGCCGGTCTGATCGAAACGCTCGCACGGATGCTGCGGGATGGGTCGATCTGGTGCTCGGCTGTGTGCGTCGCCTCATTCAACATCGCGTTATTCAGCTATTACAGCCTCGGCCCGTTCATGTTCGAGCGACTTGGCCTGAGCGCGTCCGCGTTCGGTTACAGCGGTGTAGTGCTGGCATTGGGCTCGGGGTTTGGAGCATGGCTCAACAAACGTCTGCTGCGTCGAGGGTTCAGTGCACTGCAATTGATACGGTTCGCCGCGCTCGTCGGTTTGACCGGCGGTTTCGGTGTATGGCGGTTGCAGGACAGCGGCGTATTCGTACTGCCAATGGTGCTGGTGGTGCTGGCTTTCGGCATGGCGATCCCGAATATTCTTGGTTCGGCGCTGGCCAATTACGCAGATCGGCGCGGCACCGCAGGGGCGTTGTTGGGCTTGCTCTACTACCTGCTGATTGGTGGCGGATTGATGCTCGCGGCCTGGAGCCAGGCACTCGGGGAAACCCTGATGGCGTGCAATGGCATTGTGTTGCTGCTGGTTTTTGGTGCCAGGAAAGCATTTGTTTAAAAAATGTAAGCGTTGTAGGACGCGTCTTGCATTTGTGTAGGAAGGCTCTGACTATCACGGCTATTGATGGCATCGCATTACGCCAGTTGATTGCAAGGATGTTGAGTGCCGTATTCGTTCTGCGCTGTACCTCGTCGTAATTGTCTGCCTCGTCCGCTGTTGTCGGCCTTGCTGTTGAGTGTGTGTGCACCCAGCGTATTTGCCGCTGAACCAGTCGCTCCGGGTCAGGAGGTACTGCGCCAGCAACAACAGCAACAGCGCGATCTGCAACAGCTTCAGCTCGAGCAGAGAAAGCGCCAACTGGAGCGCGGCGCTTTCGGGCCGGCACCGATCGCGCCGGTGCTTGCCGAATCGGTCAAACCTGATGAACGCTGCTGGCCCTTGAGCGGCACGCGCATCGGCGGCGTAACCTTGATCGACAGCGAAAAACTCAACGCGCGGATCAAGCCGCTGCTGGCGCCGTGCATGGGCGTCGGGCAGATCAATCACCTGTTGGCGACCATCACCGCGCTGTACGTCGAGAAGGGCTACATCGCCAGCCGACCGTACCTGAGCAGCGCCCCGGTCAACGGGCAGTCGCTGGATATTCTGGTCGACGAGGGCTACATCGAAGCGATCGAACTGGCCGACCAGAGCCTGCCGGTATCGTTAGGCGGCGCGTTCCCCGGCATGCTCGGCAAGCCGTTGAACCTGCGCGATCTGGAGCAGGGCCTTGATCAACTGAATCGCTTGCGTTCAGTCGATCTGACCGCCGACATCGCCCCCGGCAGCCAACCCGGCGCGTCGAAAATCATCCTGCGTTCGCGCACCTCCGGCCAGTCACGCTGGACGCTCGGAGCCGGCATCGACAACCTCGGCAGTGCCAGCACCGGGCGTGATCGCGACACCCTCAGCCTGAGCCTCGACAGCCCATTGCAACTCAACGATCTGTTGAGTCTGAGCGCCAGCGACACACTCAATCAGGGCGATCGCTACAGCCGCAACGCCAGCCTGTATTACGCGATTCCTTACGGCTACTGGACCTTCAGCACCTTTGCCAGCCACGCCGAATATCGCGCGCCGTTCAAGCTCAGCAGCCTGACTCTCCACAGCACTGGCATCACCGATCAAGTCAGCCTGCGTGCAGATCGCGTGCTGTGGCGCGATCAGAGTCATCAGCTCAGCGCCAATCTGCAACTGGCGCACAAGGATGTCGACAGCTATCTGGAACACGTGCGCCTCGGCATTCAGAGCCCGACCCTGACCGTGGCTGAAGCGGGACTCAATCTGTTCTGGCTCGACCGCGCGGTGTGGAACCTCGACCTCAATTACGCCCAAGGCCTGCGCTGGTTCGGCGCCGACGACGATGCCCAGCGTCAAGTCAACAACCTGCCCAAGGCACAGTTTCGCAAATACCGCGCCGGCCTCAGCCAATGGCGCAACGGCCAGCTCGGCACGCAAGCCTGGCAATGGCAGAGCCAACTGAATTTGCAGTACAGCCCCGATCCGCTGCCAGCCATCGAACAACTGCTCGGCACCGACGATTCCGCCGTGCGCGGTTACCGCGTCAGCAGTGCGTCCGGTGCCAGCGGGGCAATCTGGCGCAACACCTTGCGCCTGCCACTGCGCAGCGACTGGCCGCTGCAGGTTACGCCACGGGTCGGCCTCGACCACGGCTGGATCAAGGCTGACCACGGCGCCCAGGGTCAACGCCTGAGCGGTGCCAGTCTTGGCGTCAATCTGGGCTGGAAAAACCTGCAAGTCGATGTCGATTACCAACGCAGCCTCAACACCCCAACCGGCCTGCACAGCGAGCCTGAAACCTGGCTGATGCGGGTCGGTGTGCAGATTTGAGGGCGCAGATATGAATGTCAGTGAACAACCAGTCTCGGATCTGAGCGCGACAGCCGAGGCCTTGATCCCAACGCGCAACGTGATGCCGCACTACACGGAGAGTTATTTATGCCAATGAACACTTTTGCGTTTCATCTTTCCCCACGGGGCAAACTGCGCTGGGCGATTGCCAGCCTGTTTATCGCTGCACACCTGCCGAGCGCTTTGGCCGGCGGTGTGGTGGTCGCACCCGGCCCCGGCGGCACCGCGCAATTGCAGACTCAGGGCGGCGTCCCCATCGTCAACATCGTTGCGCCGAATGGCTCGGGCCTGTCGCATAACCAGTTTCTCGACTACAACGTCGACCGCCAAGGTTTGGTGCTGAACAACGCGTTGCAGGCCGGGCAATCGCAGCTCGCCGGGCAACTGGCAGCCAACCCGCAATTCCAGGGCCAGGCAGCGAGCGTGATCCTCAACGAAGTGATCAGCCGTAACCCGTCGGCCATCAACGGCGCGCAGGAAATTTTCGGCCGCGCCGCTGATTATGTGCTGGCCAACCCGAACGGCATTTCGGTGAATGGCGGCAGTTTCATCAACACCCCGAACGCCAATCTGGTGGTCGGTCGTCCGGAGTTGAACGACGGCAAACTGCAAGCGCTGAGCACCCGCGATGCCACCGGCCAGTTGCAGATTCAGGGCGGCGGACTGCGCAATGGTGAAGGCTCGATCAACCTGATCGCGCCGCGCATCGACAGTCAGGGCGCGCTCACTGCGCGTGATCAATTGAACCTCACGGTCGGGCGCAATCAGGTGGATTACGCCAGCGGTCAGGTCAAAGCAGTCGATCCGGCGGGCAACACCACCGACCAGCGCATTGATGCCAGCCTGTTCGGCGCGATGCAGGCCGGGCGCATCAATATTGTCAGCACTGCCGAAGGCGCCGGCGTGCGGGTTGGCGCGGTGCAAGTGGCCGGGCGTGACGGCGTGCAGATTCGTTCGGCGGGTGATTTGAGCGTCAGCGGTCAAGCGATCCCGGACAGCCTCGACGTCACCCGTGCCGGCATTCGCAGCAGCCACGGCGACGTCGGTTTGCACAGTGGCAAGGACCTGACGTTGGCTGCCACTGACGTCAGCGCTCGTGATGTGAAAGTCGATGCCAAGCGCAACCTGACCTTGACCACCGTCGAAAGCCGCAAGCTGCAAGAGAGCCGCGAAAACTGGAACAACAGCACCATCGGCATCACCTGGGAAACTTACGAGCGCACCCAGACCGACAGCGATTCGCGCCAGCACGGCAGTCAAATCATCGCCAGCCGCGACGCGCAATTGTCGTCCGGCAAAGACACCGAACTCAAAGCCGCCAAGGTCGAAGCGGCGAATAATCTCAGCGTGCAAAGCGCCGGCGATTTGCGTCTGACCGCCGCCACCGAAAGCCACATTCAGACCGATCAGGGCAACCACCGTAAACACCTGTGGAAAGCCGATTGGGACACCAGCAGCGAGCAGCAGCGCAGCGTCACCAGCCAGTTGAAGGCCGGCAACATTGCCCTGCAAACTGCCGCGCTGTTGCGCTCCGAAGGCGCCGAACTGGCCAGCGCAGGCGATCTGCAATTGGCTGGCAAACAGGTGGAAATCAGCACCGCCACGCGCACCAGTCGCAGCAGCGACAATCGCTATTCCGGCGACTTGGTCGGCGGCGGTTTCTTCGGTAAGACCGGTGACGCCAACAAGGGCCAGACTCAGCATCAGGGCAGCAAGATCAATGCCGCCGGCAAGCTGATCGTCAAGGCTGACGAGGTGCGCATCAGCGGCAGTCAGGTGCGCGGCGGCACTGAAGCCAGTGTGATCAGCGACAAGGGCTCGCTGGCGATCGACGGCGTGCAGGACACCTCGCACAGCAACAACCACGACAAGGACAGCAAGTTCTTTGGCATCAGCAAAGACGAATCTCGGCAGAACAGCAAGGACAGCACCACCGTGCGCAGCGAGCTGGTGTCGGACAGCAACCTCAAGCTCAAAAGCGCCAAGGACATCGACGTTGCGGGTTCCTCGGTCAAGGCTGGCGGCGCGCTGACGGCTGATGCAGCGGGCGATGTGAACGTGCATTCGACGCAAAACACCCACGACAGCAGCGACAGCACACACACCCGTGGTTTCGATGCCTACGCCAAAGAGCAGACGCCGGAGCAGTACCGTGCCGGTGTGCACTACGAAGACAAGCAGCAAACCGTCACCGTCAATGACGTCAAACAGCAAGGCTCCAGCCTGGCTGGTGGCACGGTGCAAGTGAAGGCCGGTGGCGACGTCACGCTCAAAGGCTCCGAGGTCAAATCCACGGCCGGCGACACCGAGCTGAGCGGCAAAAACGTCTCGCTGCTGGCCGAGCAGGACAGCCACCAAACCGCGACTGACAAAACCAGCACTGGCGGCGGTTTCTACTACACCGGCGGCCTCGACCGTGCCGGCAACGGCGTCGATTTCGCCCATAGCACTTCGCAAGATTCCGCCAGCAAAACCACCGCGCAAACCAGCAGCGTGCAAAGCAACGGCAGCCTGACGATCAACGCCGACAAGCTGACCACCGAAGGCGCGCAACTCAAGTCCGGCAGCGGGCTGAACATCGCCGCCAATCAGGTGGATAACCGCGCCGCGAGCAACACCGACAGCAGCACCCACACCGAGAGCAACTGGTCGGCGGACATCGGCGCCAATGTCGAATACAAAGACATCGCCCGGCCAATCGCAGGCGCAGTCAAAGATGTGCTCGGCGGCAAGATTCCGGACAAGGATTCCCTCGCCAATATGGGTCAACCGAACGTCGGCATTGATGTGGCGGTCGGTCACGGCAGCGCCAGTACAACCGAGCAAAACAGCAACGCCGTGGTCAGCCGTTTTGACGGCGGCAGTGTGGATGTAAAGGTCGCCGGGACGCTCAACGAGCAAGGCACCCAATACAATGCCAGCAACGGCAAAGTGAACATCAGCGCCGACAAACTTGTCGCCGATGCCGCGAGCAACACCCACAGCAGCAGCGACAAATCGGTCGATGCCAAGGTCGACGTGCGCGTCTACACCAAGACCGGCGAAGACGTGAACGTCGCAGGTTCCGGCGCGGGTGGCAGCAGTCAGTCGAGCAAAGACAACTCCACCGCCGTGGTCGGCGGATATGCCGGCACGCAAGGCGTCAACATCAAAGTCGGCGATGACGCACGTTTTGAAGGCAGCCATTTCGACGGAGGGCAGGGCGGCGTGAGCATCAAGACCGGCGGCGATCTGGCGCTCAATCAAGCCAACGACCGCCAGAGCAGCGACAGTTCCAGCCTGCGCGGCAACGCCTCGCTGACGGTTGGCACCTTGCCCGGCACCGACGGCACCAACGTTGATCTCGGCGCCGGGTTTCAGCTCAATCACACTGGCAAGAAAAACGCTGACAGCCAGGCGCATGTGGCGAGCATTCAGGCTAACGGTCCGGTGCAATTGAGCAGCGGCGGCAATCAGATCCAGCAAGGCACAAAGATCGAAAGCACTGGCGCCATCGACCTCAAGGCCAACGGCAAACTCGATCTGCAAGCAGCCACGTCGTCTCATGACGCGACCGGCAGCAATCTCGGCGGCGGTCTGAAGGCCGGCGGCAGCAAGACCAGCAGCGAGAAGAGCCGTGATCAGGGCGGCAATTTGAGCGGCAACTTCAATATCGGTCAGGTCAACGAACACTCGCAGACTCTGACTGGCGGCCAGCTCAGCAGCCAGAGCGGCATCGCGCTGAGCGGCGATTCGATTCATCTGCAAGGCACGCAAGTCAGCGCGCCGGAGGTCAGTCTGGATGCGCAGAAGGGCGGCATCGTCCAGGAATCGGCGCAGTCCACCGACAGCCGCAACAACTGGAACGTCGCGCTTAATGCCGGCGGCAACATGAGCAAAAGCACGCCAACTGCCGCCGATGAAAAGGCCAGCAGCGATCACGGCTTCAATGCCGGGGCCAAGGTCGGTGTGGATTATCTGCAAAGCAGCAAACAGCAGAATAGCCAGATCAAGGCTGACACTGTGGTACTGAACAGTGGCGCGGATGTGCAGCTTAGCGGCGCGCGGATCGATGCGCAAAACGTCAGCGGCAAGGTTGCCGGTGATCTGACGGTCGACAGCCGTCAGGACACCAGCAACCACGCCAAGGTCGATGTCGATCTTGGCCTGACAGCCAAAAAGACCCCAGCCGACGACAAGGGAAAACTGGCCGGCACCGACTATAAGCCGACCCTGAAAGTTGAAGGTGAATACGCGCACAAGGACAGTGTCACTCAGGCGTCCGGCATCAGCGGCAGCCAAGGCGTAAACCTGAATGTCGGTGGCCACACGCAACTGACCGGCGCGCGGATTTCATCGACGCAAGGGCAGGTTGATCTGGGCGGTTCGAAGGTCAGCAGCAGCGACCTGAGCAACCTCGATTATGCAGTCAAGGCTGGCCTCGATCTGCCGCAGAAAACCGACGACAAGGCACCCAAAGTCTCGGTTGAGAACGGCAATCTGAAGGTTGGCCCAGTGATCCTCAGCGGTCATCTGGACACTCAAACCCTGCAAGCCGGAATCGACGAAAAAGGCTAATCCACCCGTGGGAGTGAGCCTGCTCACTCCCACACACGGAATACATTGCTTCGCCTTAATACGAAGCATTACTATTCGCGCTCCTTTCCTCACCGCGCCGCAATCACCCCATGCGTTCCCGCAGACCCGGCTTCCTCGAGCATTACGAAGAGTTGATCGGCACCTGGACCCGTCGCCTGCGCAATCGTCAGCAGGCCGAGGATCTGGCGCACGACACCTTTGTGCGGGTGCTCGAATCCGATTCTTCAGCGGTTCAGCAACCGCGGGCGTATTTGCATCAGACGGCGCGCAACATAGCGGTGGACGGTTATCGGCGCGAGGACCGGCGCGGTGCCATGGAGTTGCAGGCCATCGATCACGGTGTGTCGTCGGCCGGCGACCCGGAGCATTACATGCATGCGATCCAGTTGGCTGATTCCATCGAAAGGGCGCTCACGGAGCTGCCGGTCAATTGCCGCAAGATTTTCGTCTGGCAGAAAATCGAAGGCCTGACTCAGGCGGAAATCGCCGAGCGACTGGGCCTGTCCAAGAACATGGTGGAAAAGTATATGATCCGCACCCTGCGGCACCTGCGTGATCGCTTGGACGGTGCGCAATCATGAGCCGCCGTCAGTTTTCCTCCCCAGCCCGACAGGACATTCCATGATGGATACCCGTGATTGCGCGTGCGGGCCGACAACGGTGCGCGACGAGGCGGCACGCTGGTTTGTGCGTTTGCAGGAGCCGGTCATCAGTGTCGACGAGCAGCAGCGCTTCGATGCCTGGCTCAGCGAGCATGCGCAGCACCGTGATGAATTCCAGTTGCTGCAAGGCTTGTGGTCGGCCGCTGATCTGTTGCCTGCGCCACGCCTGAAAGCACTGTGCGAAACCCCGCCAAAACGTCAGCCATGGGTGCGTTACGCAGTGGCGGCCAGTGTGCTGACGATCGCTCTCGGACTCGGATTGTTCAGCGGTCTCAATCACTCCGGCGGCTACAACGCGGAATTCGCTACAGCGTTGGGCGAGCGTAAACACGTGGCGCTGCCGGATGGTTCGCTGATCGACCTCAACAGCCGCAGCCATTTGAAAGTGCGTTATGAAAAGGATCGCCGCGTCATCGAACTGAGCGCAGGCGAAGCCATGTTCAGCGTCGAGCACGATACGGCGCGCCCGTTTGTGGTCGAGGCCGGCAGCGGCAAGGTCACGGTCACCGGCACCCGCTTCGATGTGCGCCACGACCTGACACAAACCCGGGTTGCGGTGGAGCAGGGCACGGTCAAGGTGCAGGGGCGAGGTGCGCCGGATGACCAGTTCGTCAGCTTGACTGCCGGGCTCGGTACGCGGGTTGATGCGCAAGGCGTGGTCGCCTCGGCTTACGCGGTCAACCCGGCGCACATCACCGCGTGGCGCAGCGGCAAACTGGTGTTCAACAACGCCAGCCTCGCTGAAGTCGCCGAGGAGGTTTCCCGCTATCGCGACAAACCGCTGAAAGTTGCCAACCCGACGGTGGCCAACCTGCGTCTGACCAGCGTGTTCAAATCCGATGACACCGAGGCCTTGCTCAAAGCCTTGCCGAACATACTTCCGGTCGCTGTTCGCACCCTTGCGGATGGCAGCCAGGAAATAATTTCAAAATAAAATTCAGGTTTTTTTCTAGTTCATCGTCTTCCTGTTCAACTGCAACTGGTTTGCATTAACAGGCGCACACTCTTGCGATCCACAGGACTACGTTCGACGTGAAAAACACCACCGCCAAAAACAAAAAATCCCCTTGGTTGCCGCTGGCCTTGGCGTTGGCGGTCAACGCCGCTGTGCCGATGACGTTCGCCGCTGAAGCCATTCACATCCGCGCGCAGCCGCTGGGTCAGGCCCTGAGCGAGCTGGGCCAGCAAACGTCGTTGCAGGTGTTTTTCAGCCCTGATCTGGTCGCAGGAAAGCAGGCGCCGGCAGTGGATGGCGATCTTTCCCCGGAGCAGGCGCTGCGCCAATTGCTGCAAGGCAGTAGTCTGGATTATCAGATCAATGAAGGCTCGGTCACCCTGTCGCCCGCACCGACCACCGCCGTCAGCGGCCCGCTGGAACTCGGTGTGACCGACATTAAAGTGGTCGGCGACTGGCTCGGTGACGCCGACGCTGCGGTGGTGCAGAACCACCCCGGCGCACGCACGGTGATCCGCCGCGAAGCGATGGTCGAGCAGGGCGCAATGAACGTCGGCGATTTACTGCGCCGGGTGCCGGGCGTGCAGGTGCAGGAAGCCAACGGCACCGGTGGCAGTGACATTTCGCTGAACGTTGGCGTGCGCGGTCTGACTTCTCGCCTGTCGCCACGCTCGACTGTGTTGATCGACGGCGTGCCGGCAGCGTTCGCCCCGTATGGCCAGCCACAACTGTCGATGGCGCCGATTTCTTCCGGCAACCTCGACAGCATCGACGTGGTGCGCGGCGCCGGTTCGGTGCGCTACGGGCCGCAGAACGTCGGGGGCGTGATCAACTTCGTGACCCGAGCCATCCCGGAAAAAACTACCGGTGAGATCGGCACCACGCTGGAAACTTCGCAGCACGGTGGCTGGAAACACATCGACACCGCGTTCCTTGGCGGCACTGCCGACAACGGCATCGGCATGGCGTTGCTCTATTCGGGCGTCAACGGCAACGGTTACCGCGAGCGCAATCAGAGTAACGACATCGATGATGTGATCCTCAAGACCCATTGGGCGCCGACCGATCAGGACGATTTCAGCCTCAATTTCCACTACTACGACGCCAGCGCCGACATGCCGGGCGGCCTGACGCAGAAGCAGTACGACGACAAACCGTTCCAGTCCGATCGTGACTACGACGGTTTCAGCGGCCGACGCAAAGACGTGTCATTCAAGTGGATCCGCCAGATCGACGAGCGTACTCAGGCCGAAGTGCTGACCTACTATTCCGACAGCTTTCGCGGCAGCACCATCGCCGCCCGCGACCAGAAAACCCTCAGCTCGTTTCCGCGTTCCTACTACACGCTGGGGATCGAGCCGCGCGTGTCTCGCGTGTTCGATGTCGGCCCGACCACTCAAGAAGTCAGCGTCGGTTATCGTTACCTGAAAGAGGCGATGCACGAGCAGTCGAGCCGACTGGCGCTGGTGAATAACGAGCCAGTCGTGACCAAGTCTTCCGATGGCCACGTGTTCCAGGATCGCACTGGCGGCACCGAAGCCAACTCGGTGTACATCGACAACAAAATCGATGTCGGCAACTGGACCGTGACGCCCGGTATTCGCTTCGAGCACATCAGCACCGATTGGCATGATCGCGCCGTGCTCGACACTGCTGGCAAACGCGTGCCGGAGAAAAACCGCAGCATCGAAAGCAACGAACCGTTGCCAGCGCTGAGCGTGATGTATCACCTGTCCGATGCGTGGAAGCTGTTTGCCAACTACGAAACCTCGTTCGGCAGCCTGCAGTATTTCCAGCTCGGCCAGGGTGGCTCGGGTGATGAACCGGCCAGCGGCTTGAACCCGGAAAAAGCCAAGACCTACGAAATCGGCACGCGCTACAACGATGACGTGTGGGGCGGTGAAGTGACGCTGTTCTACATCGACTTCGACGATGAGCTGCAATACGTCAGCAACGATGTGGGCTGGACCAACCTTGGCGCGACCAAGCACCAAGGCATCGAAGCCTCGGTGCATTACGACATGGCAGCGCTTGACCCGCGGCTTGACGGTTTGACCGCCAACGCCGGTTTCACCTACACCCGCGCGACGTATGAAGGCGAGATTCCGGGCTTCAAGGGCCGCGATCTGCCGTACTACTCGCGCCAGGTGGCGACGGTCGGTTTGCGTTACGACATCGACCGCTGGACCTACAACATCGACGGTTTCGCCCAGTCCAAACAGCGCGCGCCGGGCAGCGGAATTAACGCCGATGGCAGCTTCAACAACAACTACATCACCGAAGGTACGGCGGACGGGCAGTACGGCGACATTCCGGGTTACGTGACCTGGAACGTGCGTGGCGGCTATGACTTTGGTGCGCAGTTGTCGAATCTGAAGTTGGGCGCCGGGGTGAAGAACGTCTTCGACAAGCAGTACTTCACCCGCTCCAGCGACAACAACTCGGGGATCTACGTAGGTACACCGCGCACGTTTTTTGTGCAGGCGAGCGTCGGGTTTTAAAGGCTGAAACCTGACCTGTGGCGAGGGAGCTTGCTCCCGCTGAGGTGCGAAGCAGCTCCAAAAAAAGGCCTGCTGCGCAGTCCAGCGGGAGCAAGCTCCCTCGCCACAGCGGTCGGTGTTCAGACCTTGAGCACTTTCCCGCCAATGGCCACCGCCACCAGCAACAACGCCATCAACCCAAAAGCAAAACTCAAGCTGCTGGCATGCGCGACAAAGCCGATCACCGCTGGCCCCGCGAGAATCCCCGCGTACCCCAGCGTAGTGATCGCCGGCACCGCGATGCTTTCCGGCATCACCGTCTGCTTGCCCACCGCCGTGTACAGCACCGGCACTATGTTCGAACACCCGGCACCGACCAGCGCATAACCGAACAACGCCGCTTCCCAGCTCGGCGCGAAGGTTGCCAGCGACAGTCCTGCCGCCGCCAGCAGACCACCGAACAGAATGATCCGCGTCGCGCCCAGCGCGCGGACAATCCGGTCGCCGGTCAACCGGCCCAAGGTCATGGTTAGCGCAAACGCCGCGTAGCCGAGGCCCGCGTACGCTGTGTCGATCCCGCGTTCCTGTGCGAGAAACACCGCGCTCCAGTCCAGCGCCGCGCCTTCGGTGAGAAAGACGATGAAGCACATGCCACCGATGAACAGCACGATCCCGTGTGGCACCGCGAACGCCGGGCCTGAACTTTCACTGCCATAAGGCAACATGTTCGGCACGGCTTTGAGCATGGCTGCGATCAACACGACGACTACCACCAGCATCGCCGCCAATGGCGACAAGCCTAGGCCGAGCAGGGCACTCACGCCCGCCGCGCCGACGATCCCGCCCAGACTGAACATCCCGTGGAAGCCCGACATCATGTTCCTGCCACTGGCGCGCTCGACGATCACCGCTTGCAGGTTCACCGTCGAATCCACCGTGCCCAATCCGGCGCCGAACATGAACAGCGTGGCGATCATTGCCGGAATCGATGAGACCGTCGCCAGCAACGGCAATGCCGCGCAGATCAGCAACGTGCCACCGGTGGCCACACGCCGACAGCCAAAACGCGTCGCGAGAATGCCCGCCAGCGGCATCGCCAGAATCGAGCCCACGCCCAGACACAACAACAGCAAACCCAGCGTGCCTTCATCAAGCGCGGCGCGCGCCTTGGCGTACGGTACCAACGGCGCCCACGCAGCGATGCCGAGTCCGGCGATGAAAAAAGCGATGCGCGTGGACGTTTGTTGCAGGCGTCCTGGAATGAATGCGGTTTGGGTGTTGAGGCTGGTCATAACGATCCTTGGCAAAAAACGGCGCGTCCCCGAAGGACACTGCGAAGGCGTCGAGGTTCGATCGGGCAGGCAGGTCATCCGGGTGCGGCGGACATCGTTGCACAGCCTGTGCGCTGGGGCAAAAACGGCGGCGATTGCTTGAGCGTAATACTCGGCGGGACGGTGTTGAATCCAGCATTGCCATCGCTGGCAAGCCAGGCTCTCACAGGAATCATCGTGATCTGTGGGAGCTGGCTTGCCAGCGAAGGGGCCAGCAGCCATCGCCTTGGACTCAGCTCAGGCCATCAGCAAATTCCACCACCGGCATCTGCCGCTTCATCAGCACCTTACCGCCACGAATCGAGTACAGCGGCAACCCTTGGCTGCGAATCACCTCGTAATCGCTGTCCGCCGAGAGGATCAGCAGATTCGCCGGGCGCCCCTGTTCCAGGCCATAACGCTCGCCCAGGTTCATCGCTTTGGCGCTGTTATCCGTCACCAGGTCCAGCGCACTTTGCAGGTTGCGATAGCCGAGCATGTGGCAGATATGCAGCCCGGCTTCGAGCACACGGAGGATGTTGCCGTTGCCCAGCGGATACCACGGATCGACGATGGAATCCTGACCGAAACACACGTTCATTCCGGCTTCGAGCAGTTCATTGACGCGGGTCACGCCGCGACGTTTCGGGAAGTTGTCGAAGCGTCCTTGCAGGTGAATGCTTTCGGTCGGGCAGGAGACAAAACTGATCCCCGAATGCCCGAGCAGGCGGAACAGTTTGGCGCAGTAGGCGTTGTCGTAGGAGCCCATCGCCGTGGTGTGGCTGGCAGTCACGAGTGAACCCATGTCGCGGCTGTGCGCTTCTTCGGCGAGCACTTCGAGGAAACGCGAATGCGGGTCGTCGGTTTCGTCGCAATGCACGTCCACCAGACAACCGGTGCGCTCGGCGAGGTCCATCAGGAACTTCACCGAGCTGACGCCCTGATCGCGGGTGTATTCGAAGTGCGGAATCCCGCCGACCACATCGGCGCCCATGCGGATCGACTCTTCCATCAGCTCGCGGCCATTGCGGAATGACTCGATGCCCTCCTGCGGGAACGCGACGATTTGCAGGTCGATCAGGTGCCGGCTTTCTTCACGCACTTCGAGCATGGCCTTGAGCGCGGTGAGTTGCGGGTCGGTGACGTCGACGTGGGTGCGCACGTGCTGGATGCCGTGCGCGGCGAGGGTCTGGATGGTTTTCTTGGCGCGGGTCTTGGTGTCTTCTTCGGTGATGGTGACCTTGCGCTCGCCCCAGCATTCGATGCCTTCGAACAGCGTGCCGCTCATGTTCCAGCGCGGCTCGCCGGCGGTCAGCGTGGCGTCGAGGTGAATGTGCGGCTCGACGAAGGGCGGCACCACCAGATTGCCGCCGGCGTCGAGGTCATCGGCGCCGAGAGTCGGCGCTTCGGTCTGGCGCGCGATGCTGCGGATCAGGCCGTCTTCGAGGTGCAATTCGTGCAGACCTTCCTGGTTGCGCAGGCGGGCGTTGATGATGTGCATCAGGCGAATCCTTTTATAGATCTTGTAGAGGCACACTGGCGCGGCGGGCGCCGAGCAGGCCAGTGACGATGACATACGTTAGCGCGGCAGCGGCAATCCCTACCAGCGGCGCGACCCACGGCGAGCCGAATGCGGCCATCGTGCCAACCGCGTAAGCCCCGAGCCCCGGCCAGTTGAAGGCCGGCAGCCGTGCGTCGGCCAGCCGCGGATAGTGCCCGCGCCAGCGATAGAAAAAATCCGCCATGATCACTCCACCAATCGGCGGAATCACTGTGCCGAGCAGAATCAGATACGGCACCAGCATGTCGTACATGCCCAGCAGCGCCAGCGCAGTGCCGATCACCGCGCCGGCCAGCGTCACGGTTTTGCGTCGACCGGTGCGCAGCAGATTGCAACCGGCGACGGCGAAGTTGTAGATGGTGTTGTCCTGAGTGCTCCAGATGTTCAGCAGCAACATCGCCATCGCCGCCATGGCGAAGCCCTGCAACAGCAGCACTTCAACCACGTCCGGCTGCTGATAAACGATGGCGCCATACGCGCCGATCAATACCATCAGGCCGTTGCCGATGAAGAAGCCGATCAGGCTCGCCAGCACCGCGACCCGCGCCGAACGCGAGAATCGTGTCCAGTTGGTGGCTTGCGTCGCACCGCTGACGAAGGTGCCGAACACCAGCGTGATGGCGGTCGACCAGTCCAGCGAACCACTGGGCACCACGCTGAGCAACCCTTCAAGTCCGCCGACCTTGACCGTGGCCACCCACATCGACAGCATCAGCAGCAACATCATCGCCGGCACCGCGATGTACGACAGAATCTCCAGCCCGCGATAACCGACGTACGCCGTCGCGCAGAACAGCAGACCGAACAGCATCATCAGCCCGAGCACCGTGCCTTGGTTCAGATCGAAGTATTTCCCCAGGACCACCGCAGCAGTCGCGGTGCCCCAGGCATACCAGCCGATCTGGGTGAATCCCAGAATCAGGTCGCTGAGCTTGCTGCCGATTTCGCCGAAACAGAAACGCCCCATCAGCACCGAATTCAAACCGCTCTTGAAGGCGATGTACCCCAAGCCTGCGGCATACAAACCGAGAAGCAAATTGCCGACCGCGATCACTGCGAGCATCTCGCCGAAACTGAACGCCACGCCGAGCTTGCCGCCGGCAAACATCGTTGCGGTAAAAAACGTGAAGCCCAGTAACACCATCGCCGTGGAGGCCAGGCCTTTGCGCGCATGCATGGGGACTTCGCTGAGGGGGTAATCGTTGCCGGGATCGTTCTGCGTCATGTGGGCGTTCCTTGCTGGAGATGAGGAGGACGCGGGAGAGGATGCAGTGGTCGTGCCAAGTCGAAACTGTTGGGGGGGAGAGGAATTGCAGCAGGGCGGCGGCGATGGCTTGCGGAGCGTTTTCTTGTGCATAAAAAAACCACCGGGTTCGGTGGTTTGTTTGTATCGCGCGATTTACTCGCCGCGATAGATGCAACCGCTGGTGCAGGTCTCATGGATGCGAATCGCGCTGAGTTCCGGCAGCAATGGCTTCATCTCTTTCCAGATGAATTGCGCCAGCACTTCGCTGGTCGGGTTTTCCAGGCCTGGAATGTCGTTCAGGTAGTTGTGATCCAGACGCTCGTACAGCGGCTTGAAAATCGCTTTGATCTCGGAGAAATCGCGGATCCAGCCGGTGTGCGGATCGAGATCGCCGCTCAGGTGCAGCGCCACTTTGAACGAGTGGCCGTGCAGACGCCCGCACTTGTGGCCGTCCGGTACGTGCGGCAGGCGGTGGGCGGATTCGAAGGTGAACTCTTTGAAGATTTCCACAGTATTTTCGGCTCTGTTCAGGTGGCGTTCGCCGCAGCGATTCGGGCAGGCGGCGAGTTTACCAGCTTGTGTTTGGCGATGCGGCAAAACACTGACTAAAGGGTCAGCAAGCGCTCGGCGAGGCGACCGTTGGCGCTGAGTTCGAGAAACTCGTCACCCAGACGACGGCTCTCGTCCATCGCGGCGCGCCAGTATTTCTGCCGCGCCGGTGCATCACCCATGAAGCGCTTGAAGTCGTTACGGTCGGGCAGTTTGCCGAACGGCAGGCGCGCCAGATATTCCCTGGAAGGCGCGAGCAACAGCACATCCTGCAAGCGTTCTACCGAGGCTTTGCGCCACGGCAGGGTCTTGTCGAACCAGCCGGGAATCACCCGGTCGGTGAAGTGCGGATAAAGCACGATGCCGTCGCCGCTGTAGGGCAGATCGAGGTGATAGTCGAGCAAACCGCCGTCGCGGAACGTTCCGACGCCAGCACCCGGCAGATCGCGCACGCCTTGCATGACCATCGGGATCGAACCCGAGGCCAATAGCGCCTGACGCAGGTTGCCGGCGTTGAGCTCGACGAAGCGTGACGGAAAGTCATTCAGCGCATGCACCGGTGGCGCCAGGCGCGGATCGTGGATGATCAGCCGTTCAAAGTGCCGCGACAGGCGCGCCCGCCCGCGCAGGTTGTCGGCGATCACCGAACCCAGTGCCAGCCCCAGCCGGCCGCGATGATCATCCGCCAGCCGACCGTGACTTTTGACCACCATGATGTTCAAGCGGTAATCCGGGTTGGCGAGCAGTTGCGCGTCGCGGCCGTCGAGCAGGTCATCGAGCATGCGCTGCGAGCTCTGGCTGATCTCGGCCATGCTCACGCCTTTATTGAAATTCTGCTCGGTGTACAGCTGGCCGAGGCGACGGATGCCTTCGGCGGCGTCCGGCAGACAGGCGCTGGCGAAGCGCCAGGAACCGACTGACGCACCAATCAGCGAGCGTTCACGCGGCGCGGCTGGCAGCCATTCGCCGAACAGCGCCAGATCCAGCCCCTGAATCCCCAATGCCTTTGGCCCGCCAGCGGCGCCGGGCAGGGTGCCGACGTCCGCAGCGCTGAGGCCTTGGGCACGAATCCGCGCCATCGCCCTTGGGCCGGCCTTGAGGGTAAGAGCGGGGAACTTGATGTGAATGGCAGTCATACCGGTCTCGATCGTTAGCAAGCGAAAGATTATAAGCCCATGATGCCGGGCCATGCAGGAGCGCGGTGCCAGCATTGGATGATGGCAATTCAGTTTCAGTTAAGTTCACACCGCTAGGGTGGCGCCCCGTAGCTGCACTTAAAATACGGAGATCCCATGAAAACCCTGGCTGCCCTGTTTGTTGCACTGGTTCTGTTCGGGCTGTCCTCAACCTTCGCCCAGACCCGCGACCTGCGCTCCGACGAAGCGCGCAAACTGGTCGACGCTGGTACCATTGTGCCGATCGACGCCGTGCAGGCCACGGCTATGGCGCGGCATCCGGGTTCGACCGTCATCGAAATCGAGCTGGAAAAAAGGTATGGCATCTACCTTTATCAGATCGAATTGCGCGACCCGCAAGGCGTGGAGTGGGAGCTGGAACTGGACGCAACCGACGGGTTGTTGCGCAAGGATCATCAGGACATTTAATGAAAGCGTTTTTACCTCGTTCACCCGCGCGCACCGTGGGCCGTCTGGCTCTGGTGCTGGTGGCATTCTGTTCGGTGAGCATCGCCCGCGACCTCGACCAGGACGAAGCCCTGCGCCTGCGTCAGCAAGGGGTGATCATGCCGCTCGAGCAGTTGCTCAAGCAGGCGCTGGATCTGTACCCCGGCGCGAAACTGCTGGAAGCCGAGCTGGAAGAGAAGCACGACGTGTACATTTATGAAGTCGAGTTGCTGACGGTCGAAGGTGTCGCGCGCGAGCTGCACCTGGAAGCCGCCACCGGCCGCTTGATTAAAGACAAGGAAGATTGACCGATGCGTTTGCTTTTGGTGGAAGACCACGTGCCGCTGGCCGACGAATTGCTCGCCGGCCTCAATCGTCAGGGCTATGCGGTCGACTGGCTGGCGGATGGCCGTGACGCGGTCTATCAGGGCAGCAGCGAGCCTTACGACCTGATCATCCTCGACCTCGGTTTGCCCGGTGTACCGGGGCTGGATGTGCTGGCGCAGTGGCGCGCGGCCGGTCTGGCGATTCCAGTGTTGATCCTCACCGCACGCGACTCCTGGGCCGAGCGCATCGAAGGCCTGAAGGCCGGTGCCGACGATTACCTGACCAAACCGTTTCACCCGGAAGAGCTGCATCTGCGCATTCAATCGCTGCTGCGTCGCTCCAAGGGCCAGGCCAATCAACCGACGCTCAAATCTGCTGGCCTGCATCTGGATGAGGGCCGCCAGTGCGTGGTGCGCGATGGCGCTGACATTCAACTGACCGCTGCCGAATTTCGCCTGCTGCGCTACTTCATGCTGCACCCGGAACAGATCCTCTCGAAAAGCCACCTCGCCGAACACCTCTACGACGGCGAAACCGAGCGTGATTCCAATGTGCTCGAAGTCCACGTCAATCACCTGCGGCGCAAGCTCGGCAAAAGCGTGATTGAAACCCGTCGCGGCCAGGGTTATCTGTTCGGCGGTCAAGCGTCGTGAGATCGATCCAGCGCCGTTTGAGCCTGGGCCTGATCAGCGTGCTGGTGATCGTCGGCGTGGTGCTGGCGCAAGTCAGTCTGTGGTTGTTCGAAGCGGGTTTGCAGCGTTATCTCGAAGCCGGCCTGCGCAATGACAGCGAGAGTCTGTTGGTCGCAATGGTGCGCGGCCCGCAGGGTTTGCAGCTGGATGAACGGCACCTGTCACCGGCCTACCTGCGACCGTTTTCCGGGCATTACTTCCGTATCGATTTCGCCGACAGCCACTGGCGCTCGCGTTCGTTGTGGGATCAGGAGCTGCCGGTCCTCGAACGCCCCGGCCTGCACAGCAATCTGCAACTGGGGCCGGAGGGGCAGCAGTTGCTGGTGCTGCGCTCGGATTATCGGCGGCTGGGTCAGTCGATCTCGATCAGCGTCGCCCAGGACTACACACCGGTGCGCGAGAGTTTCCAGCGCATGCGCCAGATCGGATTTGGCCTCGGGCTGGCCGGTTTGCTGCTGATCCTGATCCTGCAACGGATCACCGTGCGCCGTGCTTTGCGCCCACTGGAAAAGGCCCGAGAGCAGATCGCCCAGTTGCAACAGGGCCAGCGCTCGCAACTCGATGAGCAAGTGCCGGAAGAACTCGAGCCGCTGGTGGCGCAGATCAACCATCTGCTGGCGCATACCGAAGACAGCCTCAAGCGCTCACGCAATGCGCTGGGCAACCTCGGGCACGCGTTGAAAACCCCGCTGGCGGTGCTGTTGAGCCTGGCGTCGAACGAAAAACTCGATGCGCATCCCGAGCTGAGAAAAATCCTTCAGCAGCAACTGGAGCAGGTGCAGCAGCGACTCAATCGCGAACTTAATCGCGCACGCTTGTCCGGTGATGCGCTGCCGGGCGCGTTGTTTGATTGCGATGCGGAGCTGCCGGGGTTGCTCGCGACCTTGAACATGATTCATGGCGAGCATCTGGCGTTGAGCTACGTGGCGCCAGCGGGGCTGCAGTTGCCGTGGGACCGTGAGGACTTGCTCGAGCTGCTGGGTAATCTGCTGGATAACGCCTGCAAATGGGCGGATGCCGAGGTGCGGCTGAGCGTGGTTGAGACGGCTGAAGGATTTGCGCTGAGCGTTGAGGATGACGGGCCGGGGATTCCCGAGGCGCAGCGCGCTCAGGTGTTCAGCCGGGGGGCGCGACTGGATGAGCAGACGCTTGGGCATGGATTGGGGTTGGGGATTGTGCGCGATATTGTGGATACGTGGGGCGGGGAGATGGTGTTGGGCGAGAGTGAGTGGGGTGGGTTGCGGGTTTTGATTCAACTGCCTCGGCGTTGAACCTTCAAAAGCCCCTCACCCTAGCCCTCTCCCGGAGGGAGAGGGGACTGACCGCGGTGAATGTGCTAGTTACGCCGACCTGCGATTCCGAGTTGAACTCAGGCCTGGAAAACGACGGAGATCTGCTCCCTTTCCCCCTCGCCCCCTTGGGGGAGAGGGTTGGGGTGAGGGGGTAAGCTTTTGACTTTCAGCAATCCAAATCAAACCCGAAACTGATCCATCAAACTCTGCTGCTGATTCGCCAGGCTATTCAGCGACTGGCTCACCCGCGCCGATTCATTCGCCTGCTCCGACAGCGATTCCGTCACATCACGAATTGTCGCCACGTTGCTGTTGATCTCCTCAGCCACCGCGCTCTGTTCCTCCGCCGCGCTGGCGATTTGCAGGTTCATGTCGCTGATCACCGTCACCGCATCGCCGATCTGGCGCAGCGCGGTTACAGCCTGACCGACCTGTTCGACGCTGCCCTGAGCCTGACGATGGCTGTTGTTCATCGAGCCAACTACGTCTTGAGTGCCGCTCTGCAATTGCTCGATCACCAGGCGGGTTTCTTCCACCGATTCCTGAGTGCGGCGGGCGAGGTTACGCACCTCATCGGCGACCACGGCAAAACCACGTCCGGCTTCACCGGCGCGCGCTGCTTCGATGGCCGCGTTCAGCGCCAGCAAGTTGGTTTGCTCGGCGATGGCGCGGATGGTTTCCAGCACGGTGCCGATCTTCTCGCTGTTGGCGGCCAGGCCTTCCACCTGAATCATCGCCGCGCTCATGTCCGAGGCGAGGGTGTCGATGCTGGCGGTGGTGCGGTCGATTACGGTCAGACCCTGACGGGTCGCGCGGTCGGCGTCCTTGGCGGCTTCGGCGGCTTGCGCGGCACTACGGGCGACGTCCTGAGCGGTGGCGCTCATTTCGTGCGATGCGGTGGCCACTTGATCGACCTGGCGGTATTGCTGCTCCATGCCGGCGCTGGTCTGGGTGGCGATGGCCGAGGACTGATCGGCGGTGTTGCGCGCGTCCTGCACCGAGCGTTTCACTTCAGCAATGATCGGCTGCAGCTTGTCGAGGAAGCGGTTGAACCAACCGGCCAGTTGACCGAGTTCATCCTGTTTGTCGTAGGCCAGACGTCGGGTCAGGTCGCCTTCGCCGCTGGCGATGTCTTCGAGCATGTGCGCCACGCCGAGAATCGGTTTGGTCACGCTGCGCGCCATCAGCCACACCAGCAACAGACCGACCAATGCGGCGAGGGCGCCGAGGCCCAGTTCGACCATGGCGCCCGCAGAGTTGCTCGCATCCAGTTGTTGCTTGAGCGCTTCGGCCGGGCCGACCAGTACTTTCTCCGGCACATCAAGCAGCACGCCCCACGACGGACCACCAGGAATCGGCTGGAACGGCGACAGCACTTTGAGTTTGTCATTGGCGTGCAGGCTGCTGACGCTGTTGCGTGAAGCGAGCAAGCGCAGCAGTTCGGCGCCGCTGGTAGTGTCGACTGCATCGAGGCGCTGGCTGAGCTTGCCGGCGTCCGGGCTGTAACCGGCGAGCAGGCCGGCCGGGCTGATGATGCTCACGGCGGTCTGACCGTCGTAGAGTTTTTTGCTCGCGCCCTGGCTGATCGCCTGCAAGCTGTTGAGGTTGATGTCCACCGACAGCGAGGCGATGACTTTGCCGTTGACCATCAGCGGGAACACGATGCTGGTCATCAGCACTTTCTGGCCGTCGATCACATAGAAGTACGGTTCGATCACGCACGGTTTGAGCGTGGTGCGCGGGCAGGTGAACCAGGCATTGGCGGCCTGACCGCTGGGGCCGGTGCTGGTGTCGGCCATGTCGCTTTCCGGCAGCGCCATCGAGGTGACTTTGCCCGGGGTCGGTTGCGACCAGTACAGCGCAAAACGGCCCTTGTCGTTGCTGCCCAGTTCAGCCTGACCGGCAAACAGTTCGTCCTTGCCGTCCAGCGCATTGGCTTCGAATACCAGCGACAGGCCGAGCAGATCCGGGTTGGCTTGCAACGCCGATTTGACCTGACGAGTCATGTCTTCGCGCAGATCGAAGGCGTCGAGGAAGCGCTTCTCGGCCTGTTCACGCAGGAACAGCACCTGCCGCGAGAAACCATGCCCGTACTGATAGGCGTCCATGAACTGCTGGCGAATCCCCAGCGCCTGAACTTCGCCTTGGGACTCGATGCGCGCCTGCGCCGAATCGGTGAGCATCTCCATGCTCGAAGCCTTCACCAGCGCGGAGCTGTGCTCCATGCGATACAGCGAAAGACCCACCAGCAGGGTCACGATGCCGGCCAGGCACAGCCCGGCGAGCAGGGTGATTTTCCATTGGATGGAAAGTTGTCTGAGTGACATGGAGACGTCCTTATTCGATAAATATCTGAGACTTTGCACTGTAGCGGCCGCGTTTCGGCTTTCTTTATGGCTGAAACACAATATGGCGAATTGCCGCACTTGCTGACCGACACGAATCCTGTGGCGAGGGGATTCAGCGAAACGTCGCACCGCCCCGTTGGGTGGCGAAGCCGCCCCCCGCAATCTTCCAGAGAAATCGCATTCGCAGGATTTGCGACTGCTGCGCAGCCGAACGGGGATAAATCCCCTCGCCACAGGAGTACGTTTCATCCATGGGGGTTTCGTCGGTTGTTACATCGCTAAGCGGTCAGTTGCTTTGACACTGCGGCCACTCTGCGGCACAGTGCGCGCCCTTCTAATAAGACCCTCTTTGCAACCCGCTGGCAGCCCTCGGGCAGTGCCGGGCGGACTCATTCTGTCTGGCGGTGACGGCTCACCGCAGTGTTTTTTGAGGTAGTGAAATGAATGCAGTGATTGCTGCGGTCGGCGTCATGCTGATCCTCAGCCTGTCCCGGGTGCATGTGGTGATCGCTTTGATCGTCGGCGCGCTGGTCGGTGGCCTGACCGGTGGGCTGGGCATCGAAGCCACGCTCAAAGCGTTCAACAGTGGCTTGGGCGGCGGGGCGACGGTGGCGTTGTCCTACGCGTTGCTCGGCGCTTTCGCGGTGGCGATTGCCAAGTCCGGCTTGGCGCATGCCTTGGCCGACAAGGCCCTGGCGATGGTTGATCGGCAGCACGCGAACGGTGGCGGCAACGTCAAGTGGGTGTTGATCGGCCTGTTGTGGGCGGTGGCGATTGCCTCGCAGAACATCCTGCCGATCCATATCGCGTTCATTCCGTTGCTGGTGCCGCCGCTTCTATACGTCCTGACCAAGCTGCAACTCGACCGGCGCTTGATCGCCTGCGTGATGACTTTCGGCCTGATCACCCCGTACATGTTCCTGCCAGTGGGTTTCGGCAACATCTTCCTCAACGAAATCCTGCTGGCCAACGTCGCCCGTAGCGGCGTCGACATCAGCGGCATCAACGTCACGCATGCCATGGGCATTCCGGCGCTGGGCATGTTGGTGGGGCTGGGCATTGCCTTCATCAGCTATCGCAAGAAGCGCGTCTACGATCTGGCGAAGATCGAGCAGGTCGAGCAAGTCGCGGTGCGATACAACCCGATGAGCCTGATGATTGCCGGTGTGGCAATTGCAGCGGCGTTCATTATTCAGCTGTTGCTGGATTCGATGATTATCGGCGCACTGGCCGGGTTTCTGATCTTCTCGGCGTCGGGCATCGTCAAGTGGCGCGAGACTGATGATTTGTTCACCGAAGGCATGAAGATGATGGCGATGATCGGCTTCATCATGATCGCCTCCTCGGGTTTCGGCGAAGTGATCAAGGCCACCGGTGAAGTGCAGACTCTGGTGGAAACCTCGGCGGCGTGGATCGACCACAGCAAAGCCGTCGGCGCGCTGATGATGTTGCTGGTGGGCCTGCTGGTGACCATGGGGATCGGCTCGTCGTTTTCCACGGTGCCGATCCTCGCGGTGATTTTCGTGCCGTTGTGCGTGCAGCTCGGCTTCAGCCCGATTGCCATTGTGTGCATCGTCGGTACGGCGGGTGCGTTGGGCGACGCCGGTTCGCCAGCCTCGGACTCGACGCTCGGCCCGACCTCCGGTCTGAACATCGACGGCCAGCATCACCATATCTGGGACACCGTGGTACCGACGTTCCTGCACTACAATCTGCCGCTGCTGGTGTTTGGCTGGATTGCCGCGATGGTCCTCTGATCCGACACAGGGGAGATCATCAGCTCAACTTTTGGTTTTGTTTGCCGTTAAAGCCTTTAATCACGCCGACAAAACCAAAAGAGTGAGCCACCATGCGTCTGAGCCTCAAGGCTAAAGTCCTGTCCCTTGCCGTCCTGCCGGTGCTGCTCTTTGCGCTGGTGATCAGCCTGACCACGCTGTTCATCCTGCAGGAACAGGCGCGCAATGAAGTCACCCAGACCCGCGAGCGCCTGCTCGCTGATGCCAAGGCCACGCTGGCCAGCTACGTCGCCGTGGCCATGACCACCATCAAACCGCTGTACGATGCCGCCGCCCCGGGCGATACCGCGGCGCGCGCGCAGGTGGTCAAGTTGCTGTCGAGCATCAAGTACGGCAAGGACGGCTACTTCTTCGGCTACGACTCCGAAACCGTGCGTCTGTTCAAGGCCAGCGACCCCGAGGGCGTGGGCAAGAGCTTCAAGGACAACCGCGATCCAAACGGCGTGTACGTCAACCGCGATCTGGTGAAAGTGGCGAAGGACGGCACCCACTATCTGCAATACAGCTCGGCGCTGCCGGGTAATGCGCAAGTGCTGGTGCCGAAACTCGGCTACACCGAATACCTGCCGAAGTGGGACATGGCAGTCGGCACCTCGGTCAACCTCGACGGTATTGAAGCGCAAGTGGCGTTGGTTGAAGCGCAGATTCAAGAGCGCATGCAAGGCGTGATTCTGAGCATCGTCGGCGTGGCGCTGATCGTGCTGCTGGTGATCGCGGTGGCGGGGCTGCTGCTGGCCAACGCGATTCTGCGCCCACTGACCCTGATGAAAGCCAACCTCGATGACATCGCGGCGGGCGAGGGCGATCTGACGCGACGTCTGACCATCACCAGCCAGGACGAACTCGGCGAACTGGCCGGCTCGTTCAACCGTTTCGTCGACAAGATCCACGGCCTGGTGCGGCAGATCACCGAGATGACTACACAACTGACCGGGCTGGTGACGCAGGTGTCGGATCAAGCCCAGCGTTCGGATCAGGCGATGGAGCGTCAACGTCACGAAACCGACCAAGTCGCCACGGCGATCAACGAAATGTCCGCCGCCGCCATGGAAGTCGCCAAGAGCGCGCAGAACGCTGCGGTCGCCGCGCAGCAGACCGACGAAGAAGGCCAGACCGCCAAGCGCGTGGTGGCTGGCAGCATCAAGCAGATTCATGCGCTGGTGGACGACATTCGCAGCAGCGGCGTGTCCCTCGACAACTTGCAACAGGACGTATCGTCGATTGTCGGCGTGCTTGGGGTGATCCGCTCGATTGCCGAACAGACCAACCTCTTGGCGCTCAACGCAGCGATTGAAGCAGCGCGGGCCGGTGAAGCCGGGCGCGGCTTTGCGGTGGTGGCGGATGAAGTGCGCGCGCTGGCCAGTCGTACGCAGATCAGCACTCAGGAAATTCAGGGCATGATCGATCGCTTGCAGGCCGGCACGCAGTCGGCGGTCGAAGCGATGCGCCGTTCGAGCGAGGCGGGTGACGGGACATCCGCGCAGGCCAATCAGGCCGGTGCTTCGCTGGACGCGATGGCCGAGTTGATCGCCACGATCAACTCGATGAACGCGCAGATTGCTTCAGCTGCGGAAGAGCAGACGGCGGTGGCGGAGGAGATCAACCGCAGCGTGCATCAGATTGCGGTAGCGGTGGACAGTGTGGCGGATGAGACGCAGCTGGGGGCGCAGACTTCGCGCAGCCTTGCAGATTTGGGTCAGCGCCTCGGCAAACTGGTGGGCCAGTTCCGTATCTGAAGCCTGAAAAGCCCCTCACCCTAACCCTCTCCCAGAGGGAGAGGGGACTGACCGAGGTGTGCGTCGTCCTACATCGACCTGAAAGATGGAGTCGATTATGGATTCAAAGCACATCGTTCAAGTCGGCGTATTTATCCAATATCCCCCAATCGGTTCCCTCTCCCCCAGGGAGAGGGCTAGGGTGAGGGGCTCTTGATCTTCAGCCGCTCAGGGGCCTGTCCCAATAAGGCACTTCGCCGAAGCATTCGACGAAGAAATCAATCACCGTACGCACCTTCACCGACAACCGCCGACTCCCCGGCCACAGCACGGCGATCTGCTGCGGCTCCAGACTGTTCGACACCTGATACTCGCTCAACACCGGCACCAGCGTGCCCTCACGCACGGCCTCGCCAATCAGCCACGACGGAAACATCACCAGCCCCAGCCCCTGCACAGCGGCCTGAGTCAGGGTGTCCGCGTGGTTGCCGGTGATCGGGCCTCGAACCGAGTAAGGCGTCCACTCCTGCCCGTCACGACGAAAGAACCAACGCTGCTGGCCGGTTGCGCCTTTATAGGCGAGGCACTGGTGCTGCGCCAGATCATCCGGATGTTGCGGCGTACCGTGGCGTTTGAGATAGGCAGGACTCGCCGCTACCTGAAAGCGATGCGGCGCCAGAATCCGCGCCTGCATGCTTGAGTCGTGCAGCGCGCCGATGCGAAACAACAGGTCGGTGCCTTCCTGCAACGGATCGACGTAATGGTCGGTCTGCTGAATGTCCAGTTGCAGCTTTGGATAGCGCGCGCACAACTGACCCAGCCACGGCGTCAGGTGGCGCTGGCCGAACACCACGGGTGCGTTGATGCGTACCAGGCCAGTCGGCTCGCTTTGCTGCTCCTGCAACGCCTGCTCGGCTTCTTCCAGTTGCACCAGCACCAGCCGCGCATGGTGACCGAGCATGCGCCCGGCCTCGGTCGGGGTGACTGCGCGGGTGTGGCGGTAGAGTAATTGCTGGTTCAGCGCCTGCTCCATCAACTGAATCTGTCGCGAAATCGAGGAGGGCGCCACGCTCTCACGCCGCGCGACTTCGGAAAAACTGCCGTGATCCAGCACCGCCACAAACAGTCGTAGCGCCTTGAATCCGAGTTCGTTGAGCCCGTGCATGGTCATCCTGCTGTGCGAGTTGCGCAAAAGTGTTGTCCGGATGCTGCCATTTATCGCACAGCGACACCAGCCGATAATCCGCGCCATCGATTACTGGATCAGGTTGTGGTTATGCAGACGTTGGATGAGGTGAGTGTGGCGCGGCCGGTGACTAAACCAGGGTTGCGCTTGTTGTTGCTGCCGCTGGTGATTCTGGCGGGCATGGGGTTATCGGTTGAGGCGGGGTTGCTCGGGCCGTTGGGTGCGCAGGTCGGGCATCTGTGGGCGACCTTGAGCATCTTCGGGGTAGGTTCGGCAATTCTGTTTTTGCTGCTGTTGTTCAGTGGCCCGCAACAAGGACCTGCGTTGAACACGTTGCCACGCTGGCAGTTGATCGGGGGTGTGCTCGGGCCGATTTACGTGGTGGTGCTGACGATGGCGACGCCGCACATCGGGATCGCCATGACCATGATCGCGATCCTCTCCGGGCAGGTCGGCAAGAGCGTGTTGATCGACCACTTCGGCTGGTTCGGCGCGGTGCGTAAAAAGGTCAACGGTGAGCGTTGGCTGGCGCTGCTGCTGATTGTCGCGGCACTTGTTTTGATTGCGCGGGGTTGATCATGAGTCTGGTTATTTTGTTGGCGGTGGTGGTGTTGGCCGGTGCGGTGTTGAGTGTGCAGGCGGCGATCAATGGGCGGCTGGGTGAAACCGTCGGGGTTTTGCGCAGTAGTTTGCTGACATTTACCGTGGGTGCGCTGGTCACTGGTTTGTTGATTGTGTTTTTTGAGCCGGCGCATGCGGTGAGTTTGTTGGATGTCCCGAAGTGGCAGTTGAGTGGCGCGTTGTTTGGGGTGGTTTATATGATTGTCATGGTTGGCGCGGTGCCTCGGGTCGGGACGGCGGTGGCGACTGTGGCGGTGATTGTCGGGCAGTTGGGGATGGGGATGTTGATTGATAATTTTGGCTGGCTGGGGAATCCGGCGATTGAGCTTTCTGGATCGCGGATTTTGGCTATGGTTTGTTTGGGGTTGGCGTTGGTGTTTATGTATCGGAGTTCTGTGCGGTCTTTGGATTGATTGGGGTTTATCCGGTTTTTTGGTGATGGCGGATCAACACTGATAAAGGCGTCGATGGAGGTGGCAACAGATTGACGGACAGGCTCAGGGCGTGACGGGCGCTCGAGATCAAGAGCTGCTCTCGAGCTAACGCTCATTGTGTTGAGTGGTGAAGGGCGGGTGTTCGGCTTTGGTTTTGCGGTGGATTCACCCCTCACCCCAGCCCTCTCCTCGAGGAGAGGGGGCCGATTTGTGTGCTTTTCATAGCCTGAGTTCGGCTCGGTATTTCACGTCGGCGCACCTCTGCCAAACCACTCGGTCAGTTCCCTCTCCCTCTGGGAGAGGGCTAGGGTGAGGGGCTTTTGATGTGGCTTTTGATCTCCAGCCCCATCGGCAGGCCGAGCGTAGGCGCCCATCAGGGGTAGGCGCGCAGCGCCGTGCGGCGCAGCCGCATTCATCGAGAGGAGGTGCAGCGCAGCAAACCGGAGGCGATGCCCCTGATGGGCACCGGAGCGAGGGAACACTGAGCCTAAGCGAAGTGCCGTACGCCGGGGCGCATAGCCTTTTGCTTACTTTTCGGCGTCTGGAAAAGTGAGTCGCTGTAAGAGCGAAACCATAATCAGCCATCACCGCAGCAACGGATATGCTCCCACCGCTGCTCAGCACCTACACTGGTAAACACGGCTAACCGTGCAAGCCCCAGACAACCACCACCCAAGGAGTCTGTCCCATGCCCGACAAAACCTGCGACTGTCCAAAGTGCAACTGCAAGCTCGGCGAGCATCCCATCGTTCGCCACGGCAAGCATTTCTGTTGCGAGGCTTGTGCGCATCATCACGAGGACGGCAAAGAGTGTTCCACCGAAGGTTGCAAATGCGCCCATGCTAAATAAAAAAAGTGGAGCCTAATCAGGCTCCACTTCCAGTTTCAGACTGTCATCGTCCAGCAATTCGATGCGCCGGACGCTGCCCTGCAGTCGCCTGCCTTCGACAAAAACAACCACCGTGATCGCTTGATTCAGGTCTTCCGGCAACGGTGCATACACCAACAATGCAAAGCAGTAGGGATCGTTTTCGACGGCTTCCAAGTCGACTTGGCATTCGACGCTTTTGCTGATGCGGCCGGACGCGCTGTCCAGGCCGTATTCCAGGTGCGCCGCACTGGTCGTCATGTGTGTTCCCCCGAAGTCGTCCCCGCTGTTGCTCAAGCTTAGCTTGCCGGTCGCCAGAGAACGTTTTCCACGCCGAATTTTTCTGCCATCGGCTTGCTGGTCTTTTGCACCTTTTCCCGGCCGAAGCGCGGAATTCGGCCTACCCCGGCATCGCAGCTCGCCCAGTGCCAAGCCTCGGCGTTGTCCATCTTGTCCGAGCGGATAATGAAGGACTTGGGCGTGCCGTGAAGGGTGTATTCGATGACGTAGAGTTTTGCGTTGTTCATAAAGCCCATCTTCCTCCCTGTGGTAATAGAAGGATCGCGCTGCGCCGGGAAAATTCAGTCGGATTGTCCGACGGTAGCGGTTGTTGGCAGCAGCGTTGGGGGCTTGCCGGGATTGCGCTTGCAGCAACCCCAATGAATGCTGCCGTTCCCTTGGCCAAAGGTTACGGCTATTGCTCAGAACTGATAGCCGACCCCCGCGTAATACCCCCAGCCATTCGAGCGCGCGCGGAAGTTGCCTTCGCCGAAGTTCAGCTCGCTGCCGTCCTCCCAGTTGCCGCCGTTGTGGAAATACCGCCCCACCAGCATGAAGCGCAAATGGGTGAACGAGTACAGAAACACGTTGGTCGCCACCGTCGCGTTGGCGGTACGGGCCGGGTTGTCCTTGTGCATGTCCGAGCCAAAGTCGAAGTTGGTGAAGCCGATGTAGGTCAGTGACGCGCCGTTGCTGAAGCTGCTGATCGGCACGATGTATTTGAGCTGGGCGCGGTAGCCGTCCCACGAATATTCATTGCTCGCGCCATAGTTTTCCCATTGATAGCGCCCGTACAGGTTGGCCGACAGGTTGACCCGCGAGTGGGTGTCGATGTCGGTGCCGAAGCCGCTGTACAACGTGTTGGCGCGGTTCTCTTTGCGGCTGCCGTGGTCGTAGATCCAGTCGAAGGCTATGTACCATTCCTTGAACGGGCCGATGGCCAGGCTGCGGCCGGCGAGATAGTCGATGGAGATCCGCGGTTCGTGTTCCATGAACAGTGGCGAGCCGTGATCCCACACGCCTTTGTCGTGGCTGTTGCCAATGTCGAAGATCTTCGGGATGTCGACGTAGCCGTACAACTCGAACGGCCCCTTGCGCCCGAAGTATTCATATTCGAGGTAGATGTCGTCGGAAGGTTGCGGGCCGAAGCTGATGTCCTTGCTGCCGATGATCATCAGGTCCTGGTTGAACCAATCCGACAGATACTCACCTTTTTTCGGCGGACTGGCTTCCGCGCTGAGGGCTTCACCTTGGGCCGACTCATCCTTGGCGGCGGGTTGCGCCAATGCGCTGAGACTGAGAATTCCGGTAACGCCGGCCAGTAGCAAGGAAACAGCAAAAGTGCGCGCGCCCCACGGGCGGCGGCAAGAAGACAGGTGCATTCAAAGTCCTTTTTACGGATCAAGGCCCGACACTGCGGGCCTGTACGGTTTTAGTCGCGAAAGTGGCGGTATTGACGCTGCGCAAACGTTTGCACAACCCGTACCAGTTTTCTCACTGCTGACATTTCTCCCTGTGGGAGCTGGCTTGCCAGCGATGGCGGTGTGTCAGCCAGCAAATGTTTTTCTGACGGTCCGCTATCGCTGGCGAGCCAGCTCCCACAAGGTTCAGTGTGTGTCGAGATGCGTGTATTCATTGGGCGAAACCCGCGGTCCAGAGACCTCTAGCACCAAAGTATTAACACCATCTTTTCCTGCCCCATCGCGGGGCATCTACTAGCGTGTGTCTGGAATGAGACGGTTATCTGATGACCGTCATACGCTTTGTTCGCGTGTCGGATGTGCCTGCTGTCGCACGCCTTCAAGGATGAAATTGGCCACGAAAGGAGTTGCCCGTGGAAGCAAGGTTTGGTGTTGCCCTCGTCTCGCGCTTTTCCCCACTGTCCCTTGCTGTGCACCTGAGCGTCGCCGGACTGTTGTTCGGCGGGATGAGCACTCCGGCGCTGGCCACGTGCTCCACGATTGGCTCGACGGTGACCTGTACCGGCGTGCCGAGCCTGCCGCTGTTTCTGAACAACTTCAACAGCGCCACTAACGGGTTGACGGTCAACGTCAACGCCGGCGCGCAGATGAACGCCACGCTCGGCGGCCGCGTGATGAACCTCACTGGTGTCAACACCACCCTGAATAACTCCGGCACCCTTGACCCGGCGCTGCTGGGTCTGGTCTCGGTGTTGAGCGGCGGGGCGTTCATCGGCACTGGCGCGACGAGTACCGTCAGCGTGCTGAACAACGCCAGTGGCATCATTCGCGGCACCGGCATGTTGCTCGGCCTCAACCTGACCAGTCTCGACGGCCTGGGTGTTGCCGTGAACAACGCGGCGGCCGGCACCACCAGCATCATCAACAACGGCACCATCACCTCCACCGGGCTGTCGATCGGCGGGATCACCCTGGCCGATACGCCGGTGGTCGGTGTCTACGGTGGTTCGCAAGTCAACATGACCAACAGCAGCACCGGCGTGATCAATGGCCGGGTCGCCTTCGAAACATCGGCGGCGGGCAATACCTTTACCAACGCCGGCTCGATCACCGGCAGTGTGTCGATGGGCACGGCGAGCACCAACACTTTTACGGCAGTGACCGGTTCCTCGGTCAACGTTGGCGACGGCATACAGGTCAGTGTCGGCCTCGGCGGCCTGATCGGCATCAATCTGACCTTCGCCCCCACCGGAACGATCGATGGCGGTGCCGGTGGCACCAACAGCCTGATTCTGCAAAATACCCTGGGCGTCGGCGGCGGTACGACCGGTGCGGGTACGGCGTCGAGTGCCAGCTACGTCAACTTCAACAATCTCACTCTCAACAGCGGCACCTGGACCTTGCAGGGGCCGTTGGTCAGCGGCGCGACCACGCTCAATGGCGGTGTTGCGCTATTCAACAACAACGCCACGTTCGGCAGCGGCGTGCTGACATCCAATGGCGGGATTTTGCAGGCCAGTAATGCCGGTTTAACCCTGAGTAATCTGATCTCGGTCGGGGCTAGCGGTCTGACCGTGCAAGGCACCAACGCTACAACCCTCAGCGGCATCATCTCGGGCAGCGGCGGCCTGACCAAGACCGGCACCGGCCAGTTGAACCTCAGCGCGGCCAATACCTACACCGGCGATACCTCGCTCAATGGCGGTACGGTGCAATTGGGCAACAACCTCGCGCTGAGCACCGGCACGCTCAACTTCACCGGCGCCACCAGTCTGTCGGCACCGGGCACGATCAATCTGAGTAACGCGATCAGCCTTGGCGGCACGATGACCGCCACCGGCGCCGGTGCACTGACCCTTGGCGGCTTGATCACGGGCAGCAGCGGCATCACCAAGACCGGCAGCGGCAGCCTGACCCTCAGCGGCGTCAATACGGGTTATACCGGCACTACCACATTGAGCGCCGGCAGCTTGCTGGTGACCAACAACAATTCACTGGGCAGCGGCGGGCTCACCACTGCCGCCGGCACCAGTCTCGACAGCACCGCAAACGTGACGCTCGCCAATAACATCGGGATGACCGGCACCCTCAACGTGCTCGGCAGCAATGCTCTGACCCTGGGCGGCATACTGTCCGGCACTGGCGCGATTACAAAATCCGGCAGCGCCGACCTGACCCTGTCCGGCAGCAACACCAACAGCGGCACCACCGCCCTCAATGGCGGCACCTTGTTCGTCGGCAGCAACACCGCGCTCGGCACAGGCGCCTTGAACGCGGCGGCCGGCACCACGCTGGATGCGACTGCAGCAGTCACCTTGGCCAACGCCGTAGCGTTAGCGGCGGATCTGGCTATCGGCGGCACTCAGGCGCTGGGCCTGAGCGGGGTGATCAGTGGCGCGGGTAACCTGATCAAGAATGGCACCGCGAACCTGTCCCTCAGCGGCAATAACACTTTCTCCGGCGGTACGGCGCTGAATGCCGGGACGCTGATCGTCGGCTCCAACACCGCGCTGGGCACTGGCGCATTGACCACCGCCGCAGGCACAACGCTGGACGCCAGCACCGCAGTTGCGCTGACCAACGCCGTCAGTCTCGGCGGCAACCTGAACATCGGCGGCAGCGCCAACCTGACCCTTGGCGGCATTGTCAGTGGCAGTGGCGGCTTGACCAAAAATGGCGCGGCCAACCTGATCCTCAACGGCGCCAACACGTTCCTCGGGGCGGTCGCGCTGAACGCGGGTACCATCACCGCGGGCGCCAACGCTGCGCTGGGCAGTGGCAACATCACCGTTGGCGGCGCCGCGACGCTCGACAGCAGCGCGGCGGTGACGCTGAACAACGACGTCATCCTCAACAATGCGCTGAGCATTGGCGGCAGCAATGGCCTGACCCTCGGCGGTGTGCTCAGTGGCACCAGCCAATTGCTCAAAAATGGCGCAGCCAACCTGACCCTCAACGGCGCCAACACCTTCAGCGGCGGCACCACGCTGAACGCCGGCAGCCTGACGGTCGGCAACGGCGCGGCGCTCGGCACTGGCGCACTGACTGTTGCCGGGGCGAGCACCCTCAACAACAGTTCGGCGCTGACACTGAACAATGCGATCACCCTTAACGCCAACCTCACCGCCGGCGGCGCCAACGCGCTGACCCTCGGCGGCGTGATCAGTGGTGGCAACGGTCTGATCAAGACCGGCGCGTCGAGCCTGACGCTGAATGGCACCAACACTTACACCGGTACCACCACGCTGAACGCCGGCTCGCTGATCGTCGGTTCCAATACCGCGCTGGGCACGGGCGCGCTGAACGCAGCCAACGGCACAACACTGGACGCCAATACCGCTGCAACCCTGGCCAATAACCTCAACCTCGGCGGCACCCTGACCGTCGGCGGAACCAATACGCTGACCCTCGGTGGCGTGGTCGCCGGGATCGGTGGACTGACCAAAAACGGCGCCGCCGACCTGACCCTCAACGGCGCCAACACCTATTTCGGTAACACTGCACTGAACACCGGCAAACTGACCGTGGGCAGCAACACCGCACTGGGTGCCGGGACGTTGAACGCAGCAGCCAACACCACGCTGGACGCCAACACCGCGGTAAGCCTGAACAACGCAGTAGCCTTGGCCGGTGCACTGAATATCGGCGGCAGCGCCAATCTGACCCTGACCGGTCTGGTCAGCGGCGCCGGCAGCCTGGTGAAAAACGGTGCGGCCAATCTGATTCTCAACGCCGCCAACAACTACCTCGGCGGCACCACTTTGAACGCCGGCACTCTGACCGTCGGCAACAGTTCCGCGCTGGGCAGTGGCGCCTTGACCGTCGCCGGCGCGGCGACACTGGACAGCAATTCGCCGCTGGTCTCGCTGAACAACGGCGTGGCCCTGAATGCCGCGCTGACCGTCGGTGGCACGCAAAACCTGACGCTCGGCGGCGTCACCAGTGGCACCGGTCAGTTGATCAAGAACGGCGCGGCCAACCTGACCCTCAACGGCAACAACAGCTTCAGCGGCGGCACCACCCTGAATGCCGGCACGCTGACCCTGGGCAATGCCAACGGTCTGGGCAGTGGCGCATTGACTGTCGGTGGCGCGGCGACGCTGGACAACAGCGCGTCGTTCGGCATCGGTAACGCGATCACGCTCAATGCCGGTTTGACCGTTGCAGGCAACAACGACCTGAGCCTGAACGGCATCATCGACGGCGCCGGCAGCCTGACCAAAAACGGTCTTTCAGATCTGACCCTCGCCGGCACCAACACCTTCACCGGTGCGCTGAATATCGTTTCCGGCAGCGTCACCACCCTCAACACCAATGCACTGGGCAATACCTCCGGTGTGAATATCAGCGCTGGTGCCGGCCTGAATCTCGGCAGCGACGCCAGCCTCGGCGCACTGACCGGCAGCGGCAGTGTGCAACTCACCGGCAGCAACACCCTGACCGTCGGCAGTGGCAACGTCACCAGCACGTTCGACGGCGACCTCAGCGGCAGCGGCGGCCTGATCAAGGTCGGCACCGGTACCTTGAACCTGGCCGGGATCAACGGTATTACCGGCAACACCGCGATCAACGGCGGCATCGTCGATCTCAGTGGTTCGCTGGGCAGCGCGCAGGTCAACGTCAACACCGGCGGTACGCTAACGGGCACCGGCTCGGCGCTCGGGGCCATCAACGTCAACAGCGGCGGGCATCTGGCGTTGTCGTCGGGTAACCAACTGTCCGCCGGTGCACTGACGCTCGCGGCTGGCAGCAATGTCGATGTGGCGCTGGGCACACCCTCGACCGCATCGCTGATGAACATCGGCGGTAACCTCACGCTCAACGGTAATCTCAACGTCACCGATGCCGGCGGCTTCGGTGTTGGTGTGTATCGCCTGTTCAACTACACCGGTGCGCTGACTGATCTGGGTCTGGATGTCGCCAGTGTGCCGGTCGGCTATGGCCTTGGCGATTTGATCGTGCAGACCGGCGTGGCCAATCAAATCAACATTCAAGTCTCGGCGCCGAACGTCAACATTCGTTACTGGGACGGCAGCCAGACCATTGCCAACGGCGTCGTCGATGGCGGCAGCGGCACCTGGAACGCGGTTGGCACTAACTGGACGGACGCCAACGGTCTGGTCAATCAGCCATGGGCCGGCGACTTCGCGGTGTTCCAGGGCACGGCGGGCACCGTGACGGTCAACGGCACGCAGCTGTTCACCGGCCTGCAATTTCTCACCGATGGCTACAACCTGGTCAACGGTACGGCGGGGCAACTTACCGCTGTCAACGGCACTGGCGGGACGACGGCGGTGCGGGTCGATCCGGGCGTAACCGCGACCATCGGCGTCAATATCGACGGCGGCGGCATTCTCAATAAACTCGACACCGGCACCCTGGTACTCAACGGCGCCAACAGCTACAGCGGCGGCACGCAACTGGATGGCGGCAAGATTGTCGTTGGCAGCAACACCGCGCTGGGCAGCGCTACGCTGATCGCCAACGCCGGCACGCAACTCGACAGCAACGCAGCGGTGACCCTCGCTAACGCCGCAACACTCAACGGCAACCTGACCGTGGTCGGCAGCAATGCGCTGACCCTCAACGGAGTGATCGGCGGCACGGGTGGCTTGATCAAAACCGGCGCAGCCAACCTGACCCTCGGCGGCAATAACGCCTTCCTCGGGCCGGTGGCGCTGAACGCGGGCGGGTTGATTCTGGCGTCGAACTCGGCGCTCGGTTCCGGCACTCTGAACGCGGCGGGCGGTACCACGCTCGATGCGAACACCGCAGTGGCGGTGAACAACGCAGTCAATCTGGCGGGCAATCTCGGCATTGGCGGCACGGCGAATCTGACGCTTGCCGGCACGATCAATGGCGCCGGCAGCCTGACCAAGAACGGCGCAGCCAGCCTGACCCTGAGCGGCAACAACAACTTCCTCGGCGGCACCACGCTGAATGCCGGCACCCTGACCGTCGGCAGCAACTCCGCACTGGGTCTGGGCAACCTCACCGTGGCCGGCGCTTCATCGCTGGACAGCAGCAGTGGGCTGAGCCTGGGCAATAACGTGGTGCTCAACGCCAACCTGAGCAACACCGGCAGCAGCGACCTGACCCTCGCCGGTATCGTCAGTGGGGCGGGCGGGTTGATCAAGAGCGGCGCGTCGAACCTGACGCTCAACGGCGTCAACACCTTCACCGGTGGCACCACGCTCAACGCCGGTACGCTGACCCTCGGCACCGCAGCGGCGTTAGGCACTGGCGCACTGACGGTCACTGGCAGTTCGACCCTCAACAACAGCACGCCGCTGGTGCTCGCCAACAACCTCAACGTCAATGCCAATCTGAGTGTGGCCGGCAACAACAACCTGACCCTCGGTGGCGTGATTGCCGGGGCAGGGACCTTGACTAAAAACGGTCTGGCCGACCTGACGTTGAGCGGCAACAACACCTTCGGCGGCACCTTCGATGTGTTGTCCGGCAGCCTCACTACCCTGAGCGGTACAGCGCTGGGCAACAACGCCACCGTCAGCCTCGCCAGCGGTGCGGCGCTCAACCTCGGCGCATCCGGCAGCCTAGCCAGCCTGACCGGCAGCGGCACCGCGCTGATCGGTACCGGCAATACGCTGAGCCTCGGCGGCGGCAACGCCAGCAGCACCTTCGCCGGCATCCTCAGCGGTGACGGCGGTTTGAGCAAAATCGGCAGCGGTATTCTGACCCTGAGCGGCATCAGCGATATGACCGGCGACACCAACGTCAATGCCGGCACCTTGCAGGTCAACGGTTCGCTGGCCAGCGCCAACGTGCTGGTCAACAGCGGCGGCACTCTGGGCGGAAGCGGCACCTTGAGCGGCGCGGTCAACGTGGCCGATGGCGGTCATCTGGCGGGCGCCACCGGCAGCACTCTGTCGGTGAATTCGCTGGTGTTCAACGGTAACTCGAATTTCGATGTCGGCCTCGGCACACCGGTCTCGGGTGGCGGTAACGCACTGGTGAATGTCGGCGGCAACCTGACCCTCGATGGCACTCTGAACGTCAGCGATATCGGCGGTTTCGGCAGCGGCGTGTATCGCCTGCTCAACTACACCGGCGGCCTGACCGACAACGGCATGCTGATCGGCACGGTACCGGGCAGCGTCACCCCGGGCGATCTGACACTGCAAACCGCACTGGCTAATCAGATCAATCTGCTGGTGACTGCACCGGGCGTCACCGTGCAATTCTGGGACGGCAATCAACTCGTCGCCAACGGCTCGGTGGAGGGCGGCAGCGGTACATGGGGCGCTGGCACCACCAACTGGACCGACGTCAACGGCACGACCAATCAAGCCTGGACCAACAACTTCGCGGTATTCCAGGGCACGTCGGGCACGGTCACCGTCAACGGTGCGCAAACCATCACCGGCATGCAATTCGTCACCGATGGCTACAGCTTGCAGAACGGCACGGCCGGTTCGTTGAATCTGGTCAATGGTTCGATGGGCAACGCCTCGGTGCGGGTCGATCCGAACGCCACCGCGACCATTGGCGTCGCGCTCAACGGCACCGGCACTCTGGGCAAATATGACACCGGCACGTTGGTGCTGAACGCCGCCAACGGCTACACCGGCGGTACCGCGCTGAATGGCGGCAAGATCGTGGTCGGCAACAACGCGGCGCTTGGCACTGGCGTATTGACCGCCGCCGATGGCACTGCGCTGGACAGCAACGCCGCCGTCAGCCTGGCCAACGCTGTGGTTCTCAATGGTGGCTTGAGCGTCACCGGCTCCAACGCCTTGACCCTCGGCGGTGTAGTCAGCGGCACTGGCAGCCTGATCAAGACCGGCGCCGCCAATCTGACCCTCAACGGCAGCAACACTTATAGCGGCGGCACCCAGCTCAACGGTGGCACGTTGACCTTGGGTAATAACAGCGCAATCAGCAGCGGAGCACTCAGCGTGCTCGGCAACGGCACCCTCGACAGCGCCTCGGCCTTGCAACTGTCGAATGCGATCAACCTGGGGGCGCAACTGACCCTCGCCGGTAACCAGAACACCACGCTGATCGGCGCGATCACTGGCAACGGCAGTCTGCTGAAAAACGGCGCTGGCGATCTGCTGCTCAGCGGCGCCAACACTTTCAGTGGCGGCACCACGTTAAACGGCGGCAGCACGCAGGGCGATACCAGCAGCCTGCAAGGCGCAATCGTCAACAACGCGGCGCTGACCTTCGCGCAAAACAGCGACGGCAGCTACACCGGCAACCTCACCGGCGCCGGCACCTTGAACAAAACCGGCACAGGCGCGTTGCTGCTGACCGGCAATAACAGCTTCACCGGCAACACCGACGTGCAGGCCGGCACGCTCAACGTCAATGGCGTGCTCAACAGTGCCAACGTCAATGTGGCGAGCGGTGCCAAGCTCGGCGGCAGTGGTCAACTCGGTGGTGCGGTGCAACTGGCCGATGGCGCGACCCTGCTCGGTGGCGGCGCGGCCACGCCGTTGTCGGTCGGTTCGCTGGCGTTGTCTTCGGGCACCAATCTGGACTTCAGCCTCGGCTCTGCCGCAAGTTCGACCACGCTGTTCAATGTCTCCGGCAACCTGACCCTCGACGGCACGCTGAACATCAGTAACGCCGGCGGCTTTGGCACCGGGGTCTATCAACTGTTCAGCTACGGCGGCAGCCTGACTGACAACGGCCTGGTCTACGGCAGCCTGCCGGTCTCGGCGGCCAACCTGTCGTTGCAAACTGCGATTGCCAACCAGGTCAACTTGCTGGTGCAAAATGCTCCGGGTGAAGTGCAGTTCTGGAACGGTGGCAAAACCAATCCGGACGGCAGCATCGGTGGCGGCAGCGGCGTGTGGGGGCCGGGTACCAACTGGACCGATCCGACCGGCACTCAGGCGCTGGGTTCGAACGGTCAGTTCGCAGTGTTCGGCGGGCAGGGCGGCACCGTCACGGTGGTCGGCAACCAGAGCTTCACCGGCCTGCAATTCCTCGCCAATGGTTACAGCCTGGTACCGGGTGCTGGCGGTACGCTGACCCCGATCAACGGCCCGGACGGCAGTCTCGCTCCGGTGCGTGTCAACGCGGGTGCGGCGACGGAAATTTCGGTACCGCTGGTGGGCACTGGCGGTATTGAAAAACTCGACTCCGGCACCCTGGTCCTGAGCGGTGCTAACACCTACAGCGGTGGCACCACGGTCAGTGGCGGTACGCTGGTCGGTAATACCAGCAGTCTGCAAGGCAACATTCTCAACAATGCTTCGCTGTTGTTCGTGCAGAACTTCAATGGTCAATTCAACGGTTCGCTCCGCGGTCTGGGGGCGATGCTCAAACGCGGTACCGGCACCTTGCTGTTGACTGGCGATCAGCCGTTCAGCGGCACCGTCGCCGTCGATCAAGGCGTGCTGCAAGTCGGCAGCCGTTCTGCACGCGCTTCGTTGGGCGGGCAAGTCACTGTGGCCAACGGCGCCGGTTTGAGCGGTAACGGCAGCGTCGGCTCGCTGGTCAACCACGGCATGGTCACCTCGGGTGCCGAGGCCGGCACCTTGAGTGTCGCCGGTAACCTGACCAATGCCTCCGACGGTGTACTGGCGCTGACCGTCAGCTCACCAACCGCCACGCCATTGGCAGTCGGCGGCACGGCAACCCTGGGCGGCGGTCTGCAAGTCAACAGCCTCGCGCCATTCACCGGCAACACTGTCTACTCGCTGATCACTGCCGGCGGCGGTGTGGTCGGAACGTTCAGCGCGGCGGATCTGCCGCAGTACGCGTTCCTCGACTCGGCGCTGGCGTATGACGCCAATGCGGTGAACCTGGTGGTCAGTCGCAACGGCAACTCATTTGCCGACGTCGCTGCCACCGGCAACCAGAGCAATACCGCGTCGGCGTTGTCGCGTAACGGCGCGGCGGGTGCAGCGTTGCAGAATGAAATCATCAACCTGAGCGTGGCCGGTGCACGCAATGCCTTCGACAGTCTGTCCGGGGAGATTCATGCGAGTACTGCCAGTGCGATGCTTGAGGATTCGCGCTACGTGCGTGAAGCCGTGAATGACCGGATGCGCCAGCCGTCGTGCAGCGCGCCGGATGATCCACGGCGCGCCTTGGCGCCAAGCGACAATCAGCTGAGCAGCAACGGCTGCCACGGCGAAATGGTCGGCTGGGCGCGCGCACTTGGTGCATGGGGCGAGTCGGACGGCGACAGCAACAGCGCGCAACTCGATCACAACCTGAGCGGCTTCATGCTCGGCACCGACAAGCAGCTCGACGACCAATGGCGCGTGGGCATGGCCGCTGGCTACACCCGCAGCGACCTCGATGCCCACGAGCGTCGTTCGGATGCCACGGTCGAAAGCTACCACTTGGCGGCGTACCTCAACTCGCAGTTCGATGCACTGGCGGTGCGCCTCGGCGCGGCTTACAGCTGGCACGACATCGAGACCAAACGCGACGTCAGCGTCGGCGCCTACAACGATCGTCTGGAGGCCAATTACGATGCGCGTAGTGCCCAGGTGTTCGGCGAAGTCGGCTACACCGTCGAAGCCGCCGGCATCGCGCTGGAACCGTTCGCCGGTCTGGCCTACGTCAACTACGACAGCGACAAAGCCAAGGAGAAGGGCGGCGTAGGGCGCCTGAAAGCCGAAGCCGATCAGGACATCACCTTCTCCACCCTCGGTGTGCGCGCCGGCAAAGTCATCACCCTGGCCAACGGCGGGCAATTCACCCCGCGCGCGTCGCTCGGCTGGCGGCATGCGTTCGGCGACACCAAACCGGATGCCGACCTGAGCTTCATCGACGGCGGCGCCGCGTTCAGCACCCAAGGTGTGCCAATCGCCAAGGACAGCGCAGTGGTCGAGGCGGGCGTGGACTTCCAGGTCAGCCCGACCGGCAAACTCGGCATCGGCTACTCGGGCCAACTGTCGGACGAAAGCAATGACCATGCGATGACCATCAGCTTCAGTCTTGGATTCTGATAACAGGAGCGAAGGACCTTGACCGCCCGTAAGGGCGGTTTTTTTGCTAAAAAATGTCCTTTTTTGGATATATCACTAATTTCACTTTGATCTTAAAACCTGTCAGATTTGACAGTTTCTACCAAGTTATCTGGCGTGAACTAATAAAGCTCCATCAATTGTGAGTATTCGAAAATGACTCAGGATGAAATAAAAGGCGCAGTGGCTTTGATGCAGCAGGGAGCCTCAATTACCATCAAGCAACTCAACGGTCAAACTGGAACTTACGCGCTTACCGGACTTTCGAAGGACAGAGACAATAATGAGATGGTAAGGGTGAAGCATAGCGATGGGACTTTCAGTAACTTTTACCTCACCGACATCAAGTCGGTTAGTTAGCAGCAGGTTTCCATCGCTAGGTTCCTGTTGGTTACATTTGTACAATTAACGCCCGTCGCATTGCTTCGGGCGTTTTAATTCGAGCAACATACTTGTGCGAGGTGCATTGGACAGCTCTGCTAAAATCCGCCGCATTCCCCTCCAGAGACTGCCCCCCCATGAGCGAACCGATTCGTCTGACCCAGTACAGCCACGGCGCCGGTTGCGGCTGCAAGATTTCGCCGCAGGTGCTGGAGGTGATTCTGGCTGGCAGCGGGGCGCAGAATCTTGATCCGAAACTGTGGGTGGGCAATGCCTCGCGTGATGATGCGGCGGTGTATGAGATCGATGCCGAACGCGGTGTGGTGTCGACCACTGACTTTTTCATGCCGATTGTCGACGATCCGTACGATTTCGGCCGGATCGCCGCGACCAATGCGATCAGCGACATCTACGCCATGGGCGGTGATCCGTTGATGGCGATTGCCATACTCGGTTGGCCAGTGAATGTGCTGGCGCCGGAAGTGGCGCGCGAAGTGATTCGCGGCGGGCGCGCGGTGTGTGACGAAGCGGGAATTACCTTGGCCGGCGGGCACTCGATCGATGCGCCGGAGCCGATTTTCGGGCTGGCGGTGACCGGGCTGGTGGAAAAACGCCACATGAAGCGCAACGACACCGCCACCGCCGGTTGCCTGCTGTACCTGACCAAGCCGCTGGGCATCGGCATCCTCACCACCGCCGAGAAGAAGGGCAAGTTGCGTCCGTCCGACATCGGCGTAGCCCGCGACTGGATGTGTACGCTGAACAAACCCGGCAGCCGTTTCGGCAAACTTGCCGGCGTCACGGCGATGACCGACGTCACCGGTTTCGGCTTGCTCGGGCATCTGGTGGAAATGGCCGATGGCAGCAAGCTCACCGCGCGCATTACTTATGAGCGCGTGCCGCGTTTGGCCAGCATCGAGTACTACCTCGATCAGGGTTGCGTGCCCGGTGGCACCTTGCGCAACTTCGACAGCTATTCAAGCAAGGTCGGCCGCGTGCAGGAGCTGCACAAACGCGTGCTGTGCGACCCGCAAACCAGTGGTGGCCTGTTGATTGCCGTGACTCCCGAGGGCGATGCCGAATTCCTCGCGGTCGCCGCCGAACTCGGTTTGAAACTTGAGCCAATCGGCGAACTGGTTGAGCGACAGAGCAACGCGGTCGAGGTGATTTAATGTCCGTCGACTGCACGGATTACCGCGACATTTTCCTCAACGACCGGCCGTTGATGGACGCACGCGCGCCGATCGAGTTTCACAAAGGTGCGTTCCCCGGCGTGGTCAATCTGCCGCTGATGAACGACAGCGAACGCCAGCGGATCGGCACTTGCTACAAACAGCACGGCCAGCAAGCAGCCATTGAGTTGGGCCATCAACTGGTGTCCGGCGCGGTCAAGGCTGAACGCATCCAGGCCTGGGCAGATTTTGCCCGGGCGCATCCGGATGGTTTGCTGTATTGCTTTCGCGGTGGTTTACGCTCGCAGATCACCCAGCAATGGCTGCGCGACGAGGCCGGCATTGATTACCCGCGCGTCGGCGGCGGCTACAAAGCCATGCGTACTTTCCTGATCGATACCCTTCAAGACGCGGTCGCTCAGTGTGATTTCGTGTTGCTCGGCGGCATGACCGGCACCGGCAAAACCGAGGCGCTGGTGCAATTGCGTAACGCTGTGGATCTGGAAGGACATGCCAATCACCGAGGCTCCAGTTTCGGCAAACGCGCCACGGGTCAGCCGTCTAACATCGACTTCGAAAACCGTCTGGCGATCGACTTCCTGAAGAAACGTGCCAGCGGCATCGAGCAGTTTGTGCTGGAAGACGAGAGCCGGGTGGTCGGCAGTTGTGCGTTGCCGTTGCCGCTGTATCAGGGCATGCAGCAATACCCGATGGTTTGGCTGGAAGACAGTTTTGCGGATCGGGTAGAGCGGATCCTGCGCGATTACGTGGTCGATCTGGCTGCCGAGTTCAGCGCGGTGCATGGCGAAGAAGGCTTTGTGCTGTTCTCGGAACGGCTGTTGGCGAGCCTGAACAATGTGCAGAAACGCCTGGGCGGCGAGCGCCATCGGCGGTTGTTGATTCTGATGGAAGATGCGCTGGCGGAGCAGGGGCGTAGCGGGGCGGTGGATCTGCATCGCAGCTGGATCGAGGGGTTGCTGCGCGAGTATTACGATCCGATGTATGCGTTTCAGCGGGAGAAGAAAGGCGGACGGATCGAGTTTGCGGGGGACCGGGGGGCGGTTATCGAATATTTGCGGGGGCGGGTGAGTCAGAGAGATTGATGCCGGTTTTGCTGGCCCCATCGCTGGCAAGCCAGCTCCCACAGGGGTCGTGCTCACACTCAAATCTACTGTGGGAGCTGGCTTGCCAGCGATGAGGCCATAACAGGCTGTACAAAGATCAGGTCGGGCAAGTTGTCTGGCCGTTATCCAGCCCCTGCTTGTAGCTGTGACTCTGCAAACTGGCCTTGCCGTTGTGCCAGGTCAATGTCAGCACATACAGCGAATCGTAGTCGCCCGACTCCCAGTCCTCGGTGATCTTCTGCTTGCCGCCCACCGCGTTGCCCGCGACCTTGTTGATCAGTTCCGGCAGATAGCCGTGCGACCAGGCCGTGTAGATGGTTGCGTTGTGGTACTTGTCGTCGGTCAATTCACGAGCGAGGTCGCTGGTGTCGTTGGCGGAAAACTCGATGTTCACCGGCAGCCCGAGTTTGATCGCGGCGGGGCTGATGGTCATCAGGGGGCGAATATAGCTGTAAGAATTGTCCAGCTCGCCTTCCTCGACATTGCGCGTTGGATTGGCGGCGAACACATAGTCGGCCTTGCCGAATTTTTCCGGCAACAGCGTCGACAGATCGATCGCACGGTTCAGACCTTGGCAGTTGAGCTGGCCCAGACCACCTTCCGGTTTCTCCGCATGACGCAGAAACACCAGCGTTTGCGTGCCGTCAGCGGTTTGCGCGCGGCTTTCGCTGGACTCGAGCGACAAACACAGCGCACTGGCCACCAACAGGGAGGGCAGGGCCACGTAGGCGCGATGTTTGAAGCGTTTGGCGACTTTCATCAAGTTCGTCATTGAATAGAAGTTCTTCAGCAGTTTCGGTTAAGGCTGACAAACCTTGACACCACGGGCTCCCAGCACCGGGTGTGTTCCTTGTCATGAAGCGCATCCTTTGAGTGCCCTGCGGCCCATTTGGTTCGATCCGGGTCGTGCGCGGCACTCTAGCGGCATCCGGGGATGTCTTGAACGCAGGATAGCGACAGGATGTTACGGTTCGTGTAAGCGCTGCCGCAGGCTGCGATCTTTTAAGCAGCCGCGAGGCGTCAAGATCAAAAGATCGCAGCCTGCGGCAGCTCCTACATTATGATCAGCACTCAATTTGTGACTGGATGCTTCCCATGACCGATCTGTCCGCGTTCCCGATCACCCAGAAGTGGCCGGCGCAGTACCCAGACTGGATTCAGCTGTACTCATTGCCGACCCCCAACGGCGTCAAAGTCTCGATCATGCTCGAAGAAATCGGCCTGCCCTACGAGGCGCACCGCGTGGGCTTCGACACTCAGGATCAGATGTCGCCGGAGTTTCTGTCGCTGAACCCGAACAACAAAATCCCGGCGATCCTCGATCCGCACGGGCCGGATGATCAGCCGCTGCCGTTGTTCGAATCCGGCGCGATTTTGATCTACCTCGCCGACAAAAGCGGCCAGTTACTGGCTCAGGAAGGCGCGTCCCGCTACGAAACCATTCAGTGGCTGATGTTCCAGATGGGCGGCATCGGCCCGATGTTCGGTCAGTTGGGTTTCTTCAATAAGTTCGCCGGCAAGGATTACGAAGACAAACGTCCGCGTGATCGCTACGTCGAGGAAAGCAAACGCCTGCTCGGCGTACTCGAAACCCGTCTTCAAGGTCGCGACTGGATCATGGGCGAGCGCTACACCATTGCCGACATCGCGACCTTTCCGTGGGTGCGTAATCTGATCGGTTTTTATGAAGCGGGTGACCTGGTCGGCATCAGCAATTTCCCGAACGTGACCCGGGTGCTCGAGCGCTTTGTCGCGCGCCCGGCGGTGATGCGTGGATTGACGATACCGTCATAACCCGCGCAATAAACGTGGGCGCGGAGGATTATTGCGTTGGCAGTAATGCACTATTGATTGATCCAGGTTTGTACCTGCGCGCCCGCAAGGCATAAGCTGCGCCCCCTACGACTTTCGTCTCATCCGCCGTTTTTCAGGAAGATCCATGTCCAGTCAGTTCCCCGAAGCACGTCCACGCCGTCTGCGCCGCAATGCGAGCCTGCGCAGCCTGTTCCAGGAAACCGAGTTTTCGCTCAACGATCTGGTGCTGCCGATTTTCGTCGAGGAAGAAATCGACGATTTCGTGCCGATCAACAGCATGCCCGGCGTGGTGCGCATTCCCGAGCGCAAACTGGCGGGCGAGATCGAGCGTTATGCCCGCGCCGGGATCAAGTCGGTGATGACCTTCGGCGTGTCGCATCATCTGGACGCCACTGGCAGCGATACCTGGCGCGAAAACGGTCTGGTGTCGCGCATGTCGCGCACCATCAAAGACGCAGTGCCGGAAATGATCGTGATGTCCGACACTTGCTTCTGCGAATACACCGATCACGGCCATTGCGGCGTGATGCACAACCATGAAGTCGACAACGACCAGACCCTGATCAACCTCGGCAAACAAGCGGTGGCAGCAGCGCGTGCCGGTGCCGATGTGATCGCGCCGTCGGCCGCGATGGATGGCCAGGTGCGGGCGATTCGCCGTGCGCTGGACGAGGCTGGTTTCACCCAGATTCCGATCATGGCCTATTCGACCAAATTCGCTTCGGCGTTGTACGGCCCGTTCCGTGAGGCCGGTGGCAGTGCGCTGAAAGGCGATCGCAAAAGCTATCAGATGAACCCGATGAACCGCCGCGAAGCGCTGCGTGAATCCTTGCTCGACGAGCAGGAAGGCGCGGATGCGCTGATGGTCAAACCGGCCGGCGCCTACCTCGACATCATCCGCGACATCCGCGAAGCGTCGAACCTGCCGCTGGCGGCGTATCAGGTCAGCGGCGAGTACGCGATGATCAAGTTCGGCGCGCAGGCCGGAGCGATTGATGAAGATCGCGTGGTGCGGGAAAGCCTTGGCGCGATCAAACGTGCGGGTGCGGATTTGATCTTCACCTACTTTGCGATGGATCTGGCGCTGGCCGGGATCTGATCAACACCGTGAAACCCTGTGGGAGCTGCGGTGCGACGATTCGACTTGCCAGCGATGGGGTCGGGACAGTCGATATCACCGTTGACTGAACCACCGCTATCGCTGGCAAGCCAGCTCCCACAGGTTTCGTGTTGTTTTTGAGTTATGGGCAAGTGAAGAAAGGTCTGATCCCGTGATCGCGAAAATAGCGCTCGATCACTTTCGGATCGGCGCTGTTATCGGCGATCGCCACATAGGTATCCGGGCGCAGCAGGTAAAAACCGTTGCGCCCCAGTCCTGCCGCTTCGAACGCCGGGCGCCAGTCGAACACATGCAGCGGTAGGTGATGTTCGTTGCACCAGGCGATCATTTCGTCGCTGGTGTCGCCGTACACATGCACCTGCCAGCACGGCTGGCGCAGCGGTTCGTAATTATCCCCCTCACCATCATGCGCCCACGGCAGACGGTCGCCACCGTGCACGTGGCCGGCCGAGCCTTCGCTCAGGGTCATCCCGCGATAGTTGACGGTGATCTGGGAAATGGTGCGGAACATAAACTCGCGGCTGCTCTCGAACGCGGCCATTTTCGGAATCAGAAACGGCGCCAATCGCGTGCGCAGCAAATCCGCCATACGCCCCTCGGCGGTGACGAAGCTGAACACTTTGTCGGTGGTCGACACCAGTCGCCGGGCGAAGGCGATGCGTTCCGGTTCGTAGCTGTCGAGCAGCGTCGGCGTGGCAGCGCCGCTGAGCACTGCCGCAAGTTTCCACGCCAGATTGATCGCATCGCCGATGCCGGTGTTCATGCCTTGGCCACCGGCGGGGCTGTGCACGTGCGCCGCGTCGCCGAGCAAGAACACGCGGCCGCTGCGAAAATGCTCGGCCACCCGGTGATGCACACGGTAAGTCGAGAACCAGTTGACGTCGTCGATGTGCACTTTCAAATGCTCGATGGCACGGCTGCTGACATCCGAGAACTCGAGGGTTTCGGCGCGTGCGGCGCGTTCATCGCGCACGGTGCCGATCAAGCGGGCGCGGCCTTCACCGGCCAGCGGGAACACTGCGAGAAAGTCCGCTTCGTCCAAGTCCAGATGCAGCTCGCCATTCAGCGCCGGGCCGCTGGCCTGCACATCGGCGACGTAGAAAATCTGCTGATAAGTGCCGCCGGGGAAACCGGTGTCCAGCGTTTTGCGCACGATCGAACGGGCGCCGTCGCAACCGGCGAGATAGCAGGCCTGACAGATTTCCTGCTCGCCATCGGCCAGGCGCAAATGCGCGGTGAGGCCGTCGCCGTGTTCCTCGAAACTCTCAAGCGTAGTGTTGCGCTCGACCGTCACGCCGTAGTCTTCGAGGCGCTCGATCAGCAGTTGCTCGTGCTGGTCCTGCGGGAAGATTTTCAGAAAGGCATAAGGCGTCAGACCTTCGCCGATGCGATCCAGCGGCAACCGCGCCATGGCTTTGCCTTTAACCCAGAAATTCGCCGCAGCAACGCGGTGGCCGTTGCGCACGATGGTCTCGGTCAGATCCAGTTGCCGGTACAACTCCAGTGTGCGCGCCTGCACTGCCAACGCCCGCGAAGTGGTGCCGGGCCTGGAGGTTTTATCGATGATGCGCACGCGGATCGCCAGTTTGCTCAGCCACAGGGCCAGCACCAGTCCGGTCGGGCCTGCGCCGATGATCAGTACGTCGCTGCGGTTCATGATGGCCACTTCCCGAGCGCAGGGCAGGGTGCAAAGGAGGAGCTTTAAGTGAAGTCCATCGCAGCCACTGACGCCAGTGCAGCATTGCTCAAAAGTCGGCGGACTTGATGAAGTCGATGAAGGCTTTCTGCCGCGATGTGTACTGATGCGCATGGGGCCAGAGCGCATGAATCGGTGTGGCATTGGTTGAGTGCGCCAGCAACATGGGGGTCAGCCGGCCGTCCGCCAGCGGTTTGCGGATCGAGATGTCCGGCAGGCAGGCGATGCCCAGCCCCTTGAGGGCAAAGTCGATGCGGGTATTGATGTCGTTGCAGACAATCGCGGTGGGCAAGTACAGCTCGCCACAATCATCGAGTGGCCACGGCTCGACCTTGCCGGAGTTGGGCGAGCGATAGTGCAGCAGTTTGTGCTCAAGCAATTGCTCCGGGCGGTCGGGCATGCCGTGCCGCTCGAGATAGGCAGGGGAGGCGACGATCAAGCGGCGAAAATGGCCCATCGGGTGCGCGCGCAAGTTGCTGTCAGCCACCTCGCCGACGCGGATGGCCGCGTCGAAACCCTCCTGAATGATGTCAACGTTGCGCTCGGCGTAGTCCAGTTCCAGTTCGATTTCGGGATAGCGCTCGTTGAAGCGCGCCAGATGATCGAGAAACACGTCACTGATCGGCGCCAGACTGATCTTCAGCCGGCCTCGGGGCAGGTCGGCGGCTCTGCTCAACTCGGTCTGGATTTCCTCGATTTCGTCGAGAATCCTCCGGCTGCGCTCCAGCAGTTTTTCACCTTCCGGCGTCAGCGCGATGCTCCGGGTGCTGCGCTGAAACAGCTGCACTCCGAGACTTTCTTCCAGCCGCGAAATGCGCTTACCGATGGCTGAGGCCGATACACCCATGGCTCTGCCTGCGGCGACAAAGCTGCGCAACTCGGCGACTTGTACAAACACGGAAAACGCGGCAACGGATTCGAGCATGACACTTCCTTGATTGCGGACATCGGTGGCCGCACAGACCGGAACGGTAACCTACTTTTTCCGCAATGCCTATGCCACTAACCTTCACAGCGCCTGCAATGTTGGTCGGTTACCCGACGACAAGACAGCGCATCAGGGAGGCTGTACCGCTCAGGGACGAGCCCGATTTTTTCCGGTTCAGGACGACAGGAGTCGCCATTTTGAAAGCATTTGTGACGGGCGTTACCGGCTACATCGGTGGGTCGATGGCCATGGCGTTGATCGACCGTGGATATGAGGTGACTGGCCTGGTGCGTTCGGCGCATCAGGCCAGCGCGGTGGGACGGCTGGGCATCATCCCGGTACTGGGAACGTTGTATGACACCGAAATCATCAAGAAACAGGCGCTGGCGGCGGATTTGATCGTCAACGCGGCCAATTCCGACAACGCCTACGTGGTTTCCACGCTGTTGCAGAGTCTGCGCGGCACCAGCAAGACCCTGATTCATTACAGCGGCACCAGCGTCATCGGTGACCGTGCCGAGGGCGCGGGTTCAGACCAGCAATGGACGGAGCAATCGCAACCGCGTCCACGTCTGGAAAAGGTCGGCCGGGTGGCTATCGATAACGCAATTCGCATGGCCGGTCAGCAGGGCCTGCGCACACTGGTGGTGTGCCCGACCATGGTGTTCGGTGAAGGACGCGGGCTGCACAAGGATTCGATTCAGATTCCGCTGTTGACGCGTCTGGCAATCGAACACGGGGTTGGCACCTACGTCGGCAGCGGTGAGAACCGCACAGCATTCGTGCACATCGATGACTTGGTCAGCTTGTCGCTGCTGATGCTTGATAAGGCTGAAAGCGGTGCGTATCTGTTCGCTGAAAACGGTGAAGTGTCAATGAAGGACCTGGCGCAAGCCATCAGCGAAAAGCTCGGTTTCGGCGGTCGTACGCAGTCGGTGTCGATGGAATACATCCTCAGTAAATGCTGCGCTCATGACCCGGAAGAAGCCGAATACGGTCTGGGCTCGAACATTCGCGTCTGCGGCCAGAAAGCCCGGGATTTTGGCTGGGAGCCACAACACTCGGACGTCCTTAAGTGGATCAGTGAAAGCAATAGCCTGGGGTTTTCGCAATGAGCGTCGCAATGAATGCAAATCTGCGCAATAAGGATGAACGCGTGATGAGCTGGCCGCTGTTCGCCCTGGCCATCGCTGCTTTTGCCATCGGTACCGCCGAATTCATCATCATGGGCCTGCTGCCGCAGGTGTCGGCAGATCTCGGGGTGTCGATTCCCTCCGCCGGCTATCTGGTATCGGGGTACGCCATGGGTGTCGTGGTAGGTGGCCCGCTGCTGGCGATGCTGGTCGGCAAGATGGAAGAAAAACGTGCGCTGTTGATCCTGATGGCGATCTTCACCATCGGCAACGTCGCCTGCATGATCGCGCCGGACTTCACCTCGTTGATTGTGGCGCGGGTATTTACCGCGTTCAGCCACGCCTCGTTCATCGGCATGGCAGCGGTGCTCGCATCGCGTATCGCCCCGCCGGGCAAGGAAGGTCGGGCGATGACGCTGATGTTCACTGGCATGACGCTGGCTAACGTGCTCGGTGTGCCGGTGGGCTCGCTGGTCGGTCAGGTCTACGGCTGGCGTACCACGTTTTTGGGTGTGGTCGCGCTCGGTCTGATTTCGCTGGTGATGGTCTGGTATCTGGTGCCTTCACGGGCGGGTGCCAACAAGCAACAGACGCGCGCCAATCTGCAAGGGATGAAACGCCCGATCATCTGGCTCGGCCTGATGACCAGCGTGATGGCGTCGGCCAGCATGTTCGCGTTCTTCACCTATATCGTGCCGATCCTGCAAGACGTTACCCATGTCGAACCGAAGTTTGCCAGTGTCGCGCTGCTGGTCTGCGGTGTTGGCATCACCATCGGCGGCTTGCTCGGTGGCCGTCTGGCCGACTGGAGCCTCACCCGCTCGCTGGTGCTGACCCTGCTGGCGCTGATTGTGGCGCTGGTCAGCTTCTACTGGACCAGTCACTCGGTTTATCCGGCCGTGATCAACATGGCGGTGTGGGGGTGTCTGTCGTTTTCGGTCGGTATGCTCCTGCAAGCGATGATCATCCGCGTGGCGGGCGAGTCTGCCAACTACGCGTCGACCTTGAACGTCGGTGCGTTCAACCTGGGTAATGCGATCGGTGCGTGGGTCGGTGGCCGAGTGATCGATGCCGGCATGCCGCTGAACTCGATCACCCTGGTGGCGGCGGGCATTTCCGTGGTCACGCTGGTGATGGTGCTGGGGATGTTCCTGAGCCGCGACCGCCGTTTGTTGAGCTATTCGTCAGCCACTGCCTGAGTCGCTGGAGCGCAGCGCAGGGTCATGTCTTTCTGCGAAACCTTGAATTTACGACGGCTGCGCCGCCGAGCGGGAGCAAGCTCCTTCGCCACAGGGGGGCTGTGGATGTCAGGGGAACGGGGTTGAGTCATTGCAGTCCTAGCCTGCGCCTGGCGATTGATCGTATGGTGACCCCGGCTTAACGGACTGGAAGACGCTTCATGCACACCCCTCGATTACTCATCAGCCTCGCCGCATTGCTGGTATTGGCCGGTTGCGCCGGTCAGCGCAGTGACGAACCGGCGCCGCGCCCGCCCGCCGAGGTTAAGGCGCAGATCGTCAAGCTGCTGCCGGCGAAAACCGTCGACCGTCAGGGCTGGGCCACCGACATTTACGCCGCGTTCGCCGCGCAGAACATCAGCCCGAGCACGCAGAATCTGTGCTCGGTACTCGCCGTCACCGAGCAGGAATCGACGTTTCAGGTCGATCCGCAGGTGCCCGGTCTGGGCAAGATTGCCCGTGAAGAAATCGACCGCCGCGCCGCTAAAGTGCACATCCCCAGCCTGCTGGTCAGCGGCGCGCTGCAAGTGCGCTCACCGAACGGCAAGAGCTACAGCGAACGCCTGAGCGCGGCGCGCAGCGAAAAAGAACTCAGCGCGATTTTCGATGACTTCATTGGCTCGGTACCGATGGGCCGCACGCTATTCAGCGGTTTCAACCCGGTGCACACCGGCGGGCCGATGCAGGTCAGCATCGAATTCGCCGAGCAGCACGCCAAGGATTATCCGTACCCGGTGGATGGCACGATTCGCCGCGAAGTGTTCAGCCGACGCGGTGGCATGTATTTCGGCATCGCGCATTTGCTCGGTTATCCGGTGAGCTATCGTGAGCCGCTGTATCGCTTCGCCGACTTCAACGCCGGTTGGTACGCCAGCCGCAATGCGGCGTTTCAGAATGCCGTCAGCCGCGCGTCGGGCATTCCACTGGCGCTGGATGGCGACTTGATTCGCTATGACGCGATCATGCCCGGCACCACCGAACTGGCGGTGCGCACCCTCGGCAAGTCATTGGGCATGCGCAATCCGCAGATTCGCGATCAACTGGAAAAGGGCAAGACGCTGGAATTCGAAGAAACCAGACTCTATCAACGGGTCTTTGAATTGGCGGAGAAGGCCGAAGGCAAAACCCTGCCCCGTGCAGTACTGCCGGGGATTGTGCTGCAAAGCCCGAAAATCACCCGCAAACTGACCACCGCGTGGTTCGCCAAACGCGTGGACGAGCGCTATCGGCGCTGCATGGCCAAGGGCTGACTCAAACCCAAGACATAAAAAAACCCGGCTGGGATGAGCCGGGTTCTTTCTGGGTTGCTGCGGTACAGCCATTCATTCAGACCGCGCGACGTTCGATCAGACGATCCGAACCACCTTCGGCAACGGTGTTGCCTTGCAGACGATCCGAGCCATCGGCAGCGACGGTGTTGCCTTGCAGGCGATCCGAGCCATCAGCGGCGACGGTGTTGCCTTGCAGGCGATCCGAGCCATCAGCGGCAACGGTGTTGCCTTGCAGGCGATCCGAGCCATCAGCGGCGACGGTGTTGCCTTGCAGACGATCCGAGCCATCAGCGGCGACGGTGTTGCCTTGCAGACGATCCGAGCCGTCGGCAGCAACGGTTTGGCCGTGCAGGCGATCCGAGCCATCGGCGGCGATCATGCTGTGAGTCGGGGCGGCAAAAGCGTTCAGTGCGAAAACCGAGAAAGCGATGCTGAGAAGGATTTGGCGTTTCATGATTGTTTGCTCCGGGGGTGTTTATTGGTTGGTATGGAGCAGATGTTACGCCCGGGATTTTTTATGAGAACTTCATTGACGTGATGGTGAACATCGACGCCGATGATGATTGCTCACAACACCTTAACCGCCCGCCCGATGGCCTGAATCGGCCCGGTCGGTTTGCCGATCGGCGAACCGTTGGCGCCTTCCAGCGTCAGCTCGAACAACTGGTTCGGTTGCAGCGGCGGCAACTTGTCCAGCGGCACCGACAGCGCTTGCCCCGGTTTCACCAGCCCGAGCGACACCGGCCCTTGCCAGCCATCGGCCTTGGTCCAGAATTCCAGTGCTTTATCCGCCGGCACTTCGACCACCCCCAGCGGAATCAACTGAATCTCACGCGAATTGCTCGCCTGAATCACCCAGCCCGGCGCCTTGTCCTGTGGCGCCACCAGCACCACCAGAAAACTCGGTTTCGGCGTCGTCTGCGTCAGCAGGATTGCGCCGAGCAGCAAAGTCGCCGCCAGTCCGGCAGCACTCAAACCGCGCCACAGCGGCAGCAGATTCCACCACGAAGTGTTCTCGGCCAGCGGCGCCTTGTGCGTCAGCCGTTCGACACTGCGTTCAATCCGCTGCCACAACTGCGCCGACGGCTGCTGCGCCGGGGCCAGATCAGTCAGCTCCAGCAGACGCCGCTCCCAGGCATCCACTGCCGCACGCAACTCGGGCTCATTGGGCAGGCGTTTTTGCACCTCTGCGCGTTGCTCGGCCGGCAGCGTGCCGAGCACATACTCGCTGGCCAGTTCATCACGATCCTGCGCCGATTCGATGGTCATCCCATGCACTCCCGCAACGCATTCAGGCTGCGTTTGATCCAGGCTTTGACGGTGCCCAGCGGCGTGTCGAGGCGTTGGGCGATCTGCCCGTGGCTGTAGCCGTCGACGTAGGCGTGCAGGATGCAGCGCCGGCGTTGCGGATCGAGTTGTTCCAGGCAGTGGTGGATGCGCGCCGAATGGGCTTGCGCGTCGAATGCATCGTCGATGTCCATGGCTTCATCATCGTCGAGCAGCGGCGTTTCGCGACTGTGATTGCGCAACACATTCAGCGCCAGATGCCGGGTCACGGTAAACATCCAGCCGCGTGCTGAACCTCTTGCCGGATCAAACCCCGCCGCGCCAGCCCAGATCTTGATAAATGCGTCATGCACGATGTCCTCGGCCAGCGCCGTGTCGCGCACCAGCCGCCGGGCCACGCCGAGCAGGCGCGGGCTCTCCTGCACATACAAATCGCGCAGGGCCTGACGCTCGCCACGCGCACAGGCGGCCAAACGGGCTTCGTAATCAAAAGCGGTTTCGGGTAAGGACATGTCCTGCAATCTAGCAAACATCGGCAAAACATCCAGACATCACAGTGCAACTATGGGAGCAGGTCTGCTCCCACAGCTCATTTTCGCTGCGCGGATCTCAGTTCGCCGCCCAGAAAATGTAGTCCGCCTGATACTTCACCACTTCCTGCTTACCCTTGTTTGCCGCCGTGCATTCGCTGCCCGGCGCGACGCCGCCCTTGAGCGCCACACGCTGGATGTAGCTGACGCCGCTCATCGCGCCTTTGCCTTCAGCCGGGTTGGCCTTGACCAGTTGATAGGGCAGGTTGCCCGGACTCGACGGCGCTACCGCCAATTGCGTGCCGGTGACTTTCGAACCGTCCTTGGCCTGCCAGGTGGCTGGTGGGCCGAAGTAGGTGCCGACCTGCTTGCCACTGCGATCATTGAGCACGGCTTTCGGACCAACAAACACCCACTCGGTCTGCCCGGCGGCGTTGGCCTTGTCGCGGCATTCGTAAGTGATCTCGCCGACCCCGGTGGTTTCCATCGCGACCTTGTGCCCGTCCGGCACTTTGATGCTGTCCGGCAGAGCAGTTTGCGCGAATGCAGTTGAAGTGGCGGCGAACAGACCGGCGAGGCAAATCAGTTGGGTGGTGTTCATCAGTGTTTCTCCGAATGGGGGTAAACCGCTGACAGCCGAATCGGGCTGTTACAAGGACTACCCGTGACGGACGCGTTTGGATGCACTGCCCGAAAAATAAAATCTGGCGCGAGCCTGCGCAGGAACGCGCATAGCGTGCCAAATCCGATACACCAGCTATAAATAGGGCTACTAAAGATGCCTGTCGGGATTGAGGAGGGGTTATGTATCAGCTCTACGGACATCGCAATTCAGGCGCGGCGGCTATCGAGGCCGCGCTGGAACTGTGCCAGATCGCTTACCGCTTCATCGACGTCGAGGCCAGCGGCGAGGCGGCCGAAGCTTTGGCCAGGCTCAATCCGCTCAAGCAGATCCCGACCTTGCAACTGCCCGATGGCAATGCACTGACCGAAAGCGCGGCGATCCTGATTCACCTTGGGCTGACGTTTCCAGATTCTGGTCTGTTACCGAGCGAGCCTGCCGAACGTGATCAGGCGATTCGCGGGCTGGTGTTCATCGTCAGCAATTGCTACAGCGCAATCGGCGTCATCGATTATCCCGAGCGCTGGCTGGTGATGCCGGATGAAGCCACGCTGCAGAATCTGATGACTGGCGCCCGCGAGCGTTTGCACTGGAGTTGGGAAGTGTTCGCCGACCAATTCTCCGCCGAGCTGTATCTGGACGACGAGACGCCCGGCGCGCTGGATGTGTTGGCGGCGGTGGTCACGCGCTGGGCCGGCACCCGCGAACACCTGCGCCAGAGCCGCCCGGGATTTTCTGCGTGGTTGCAGCGCATCGACCGCCACCCGGTGCTGGCGCCGGTCTTTGCGCGGCATTGGCCCGAGTGATCAATCGCCGCGAATGTACTGCTCCAGCTGTTTGATCAACTCGGCCTGTTCAGCAATGGCCTCTTTTACCAGGTCGCCAATCGACAGCAGGCCGATCAGCTTGCCGTTCTCCACCACAGGCAAGTGGCGCAGACGCTTGTCGGACATGATCCCCAGACAGGTGTCGACGGTCTGGTGCGTGTCCACGGTGATCACGTTGGCCACCATGATGTCGCGCACCGGCGTGCCAACCGATGAGCGGCCATGCAGCACCAGTTTGCGCGCGTAGTCGCGCTCGCTGATGATCCCCACGACCTGGTCGTCTTCCACCACCAGCAAGGCGCCGACATTCTTCTCGGCCATTTTCATCAAGGCTTCGAGCACCATGTGATCGGGTTTGATCTGGTGCACTTCCTGATTTTTCTGATCTTTGAGCTTGAGCAGTTGGGCGACGGTTTTCATGGTGATTACTCAGGTGTTGTCGTTGTTATCCAAGCATCGTAGACGCTGGCCCGTAGAGCAAGGGCGCAAAACGGCAGATAGCACGCAAAAAACGTCATTTGCTCATTTTTTGGCTCACCACAGGGTATGCAGTGATCCGAACTAATGCCGCGTAGAATGCGCTACTGATTCAATTCCCGAGGTCGCAGTGGTGGATTTACAGCAGGGCTTCGTCCTGACCCGGCATTGGCGCGATACGGCGGGCGGCACCGAAGTCGAGTTCTGGCTGGCGACCGACGCCGGGCCGCGCCGTGTGCGGTTGCCGCATCAACCGTCGGTGGCGTTCATTCCCGCAGTGCAGCGCGAGCAGGCTGAGCGCGTTTTGGCGGATGAAAAAAACGTCGAACTGCGCCCGCTGGCCCTGCTGGATTTCGAGCACCGCCCGGTGCTTGGCCTGTATTGCCAGCAGCACGGCCAGTTGATGCGGCTGGAGACCGCGCTCAACCGTCACAGCATTGACGTGTTCGAAGCCGACGTGCGCCCGCCCGAGCGCTATCTGATGGAGCGCTTCATCACCGCGCCCGTCTGGTTCAGCGGCACCCCGGATGCCGACGGTGTGCTGCTCGACGCCCAGCTCAAACCCGCCCCGGACTACCGGCCGAAACTGCGCCTGGTCTCGCTGGATATTGAAACCACCGAGCAGGGCGATCTGTATTCCATCGCCCTCGAAGGCTGCGGCGAACGCCAGGTGTACATGCTCGGCGCGCCGAATGGCGACGACAGCATCGTCGACTTCGACCTTGAGTACTGCGACTCACGCACGCTGATCCTGAAAAAACTCAACGACTGGTTTGCCCGTCACGACCCCGACGCGATCATCGGCTGGAACGTCATTCAGTTCGACCTGCGCATCCTCCACGAACACGCGCGGCGCCTCGGTGTGCCGCTCAAACTCGGGCGTGGTGGCGAGGAAATGCAGTGGCGCGAACACGGCAGCCGCAACCATTACTTCGCCTCGGCGGCGGGGCGTTTGATCATCGACGGCATTGAATCCCTGCGTTCGGCGACTTGGAGTTTTCCTTCGTTCAGCCTGGAAAACGTCGCGCAGACCTTGCTCGGCGAAGGCAAGGCGATCAACAACCCATACCAGCGCATGGACGAGATCAACCGCATGTTCGCCGAGGACAAACCGGCGCTGGCCAAGTACAACCTCAAGGACTGCGAGCTGGTCACGCGGATTTTCGCCAAGACCGAACTGCTGACCTTCTTGCTTGAACGCGCCAGCGTCACCGGGCTCCCGGCGGATCGCAGCGGTGGGTCGGTCGCGGCGTTCACCCATCTGTATATGCCGCTGATGCACCGTAAAGGTTTCGTCGCGCCAAACCTTGGCACCAATCCGCCGCAAGCCAGCCCCGGCGGTTTCGTCATGGACTCGCAACCGGGGTTGTACGAATCGGTATTGGTACTCGATTACAAGAGTCTGTATCCGTCGATCATCCGCACCTTTCTGATCGATCCGGTGGGGCTGATCGAAGGCTTGCAGCACCCGGACGACGCCGACTCAGTGCCGGGCTTTCGCGGCGCACGCTTCTCGCGCACCCGGCATTGTCTGCCGTCGATCGTGGCGCGGGTGGCCGAAGGTCGCGAGACCGCCAAACGCGAGCACAACGCGCCGCTGTCGCAAGCGTTGAAGATCATCATGAACGCCTTCTATGGCGTGCTTGGTTCCAGCGGCTGCCGGTTTTTCGATACGCGGCTGGCGTCGTCGATCACTTTGCGCGGCCACGAAATCATGCTGCGTACCCGGCAGTTGATCGAAGCGCAGGGGCACGCGGTGATCTACGGCGACACCGACTCGACGTTTGTTTGGCTGCGCCGTTCACACGATCAGGAAGAGGCGGCGCAGATCGGCAGGTCTTTGGTCGAGCACGTCAACGACTGGTGGCGCGCGCATGTGCGCGAACAGTACGGGCTGGAAAGTGCGCTCGAATTGCAGTTCGAAATTCACTACAAACGCTTTCTGATGCCGACCATTCGTGGCGCCGAGGAGGGCAGTAAAAAACGCTACGCCGGTCTGGTGACGCGCGCCGACGGCAGCGATGAAATGGTCTACAAAGGCCTGGAAACCGTACGTACCGACTGGTCGCTGCTGGCGCGGCAATTTCAACAGGAGTTGTACGAGCGGATTTTCCAGCGCAAGCCGTATCAAGAGTATGTGCGCGACTATGTGCGCAAGACCTTGGCCGGCGAATTCGACGAGCGTCTGATCTATCGCAAGCGCCTGCGCCGCACCCTCGATGACTACGAACGCAACGTGCCACCGCATGTGCGCGCCGCGCGCCTGGCCGATGAATACAACGCGCAGCAGGGACGGCCACGCCAGTATCAGAATGGCGGCTGGATCAGCTACGTGATCACGCTGGCCGGGCCGGAGCCGCTGGAAGTACGGCGTGCGGCGATCGATTACGACCACTACATCACCCGGCAATTACAACCGGTGGCGGATGCAATTCTGCCGTTTGTCGACGACGATTTTTCAACCCTGATCGGTGGGCAACTGGGCCTGTTTTGAGTCCAGCAGTTGCAGCGTCCAGTCGTCCGGAATGCCGTGGAAAAACCGGTCCAGCGCTTGGTTGAACGGGCTGTCCGTCGCTGTGAACTGGCCAAACAGCGTCATCGAAGAGTGAAATTTCAAGTCATCCGGATGCCCGAAAATCTCGGCAATCGAGCGCTGGCGTACGTTGAGCACCATTCGCGTGCATGTGCGCAAACGGGCGCCAAGCAGTTCGTGCGCCAGGTAGGCTTGAGTTTCCTCGGCCGATTGAATGGCGAAATGGCGCGACATTTCGCTGCCGCCCAGTCCGGCGAACTGCGGGAAGATAAACCACATCCAGTGGCTGCGTTTGTGGCCTTCTTCGAGTTCGCGTTGCACGCGTTCGAACACCGGTTCCTGAGCCTGGACGAACCGTTGCAGGTTAAAGCCGTCGTGCGGATCAGTGCTTCTCATGGGAAAAGCCCTCTACAGCGGACGGTGGCTCAGACCATGGCCAGCCGCTGCTTGCGTTGTGGCGCGGGGAACGCCTGCTCCAGCGCCGCGAGATCCCCGGCATCCAGCTGCAATTGCGCCGCTTGTGCATTGAGTTGCACGTGTTCCGGGCGCACCGCTTTGGGAATCGCAATAACCCCATCCTGACGCACAATCCACGCCAGAGACACCTGTGCCGGGGTCACGTTGTGACGAGCGGCAATCTGTTTTAGCACCGGGTCGGCGAGCAGCGCGCCGCCCTGGCCGATCGGACAGTAAGCCATCAGCGGCATGCGCTGTTGCTGGCACCACGACAGCAGGTCGAATTCGACGCCGCGCTCTTCCAGGTTGTACAGCACCTGATTGGTCGCGCAGGCCGGGTTGGAGAGCTCTTCGAGGTCGTCGACATCGAAATTCGACACGCCCCAGCGGCCGATCTTGCCGTCCTCGCGCAGCCGTTCAAAGGCCTCGACGGTTTCCTCCAGCGGATGCTGACCGCGCCAATGCAATAAATACAGGTCGATGTAGTCGGTGCCGAGCCGGCGCAAACTGCGCTCGCAGGCCTGAGGGATGGCTGTGCGACTGGCGTTGTGCGGATAGACCTTGCTCACCAGAAACACTTGATCGCGTAGCCCGGCGATGGCTTCGCCGACTACAGTTTCGGCGCCGCCCTCGGCGTACATTTCCGCCGTGTCGATCAGGCTCATGCCGAGTTCGATGCCGCTGCGCAGCGCCGCCACTTCACGCTTGTGCGCCGAGCGGTCTTCGCCCATGCGCCAAGTGCCTTGGCCAATTACCGGGACCTGCACGCCTGCCAGTTCAAGGGTACGCATCCAATCCTCCTCTGCGAAATCGTCGATACCTTTTAAGTGGGCAGCAAAATAGCCCGTGGGTTCCGTTCAGAGTGGAGATCAACGAGTGGAAGGGGCTTCTGTGGCGAGGGAGCTTGCTCCCGCTGGGTCGCGCAGCGGCCCCAAGAAAAGAGGGCCTGCTGCGCAGTCCAGCGGGAGCAAGCTCCCTCGCCACAGGGGATTTTGCGCTGTGGTTATTTCGCGGTGAATTTCAGCAGGACACTCTGGGTATAGGTCTGCCCCGGATCCAGTCGTGTGCTCGGGAAGTTTTTCTGGTTCGGTGAATCCGGGTAGTGCTGCGTCTCGAGGGTGAACGCGCCCCAGTGCGAATAAACCTTGCCGGCCTTGCCCTTGACCGTGCCGTCGAGGAAGTTGCTGGTGTAGAACTGCACACCCGGCTCGCTGGTGAACAACTGCAAATGCCGGCCCGAATGCGGATCGCTGACCTCGGCCGCCGGTTTGCTCGCATCACCCTTGGCGTCCAGCGCCCAGTTGAAATCGAAACCACCGTGTTTCTCTTCGGCAAATTTCAGTTGCGGATGATCAGCCTTGATGTGCTGGCCGATGGCGGTCGGTTTGGTGAAATCCATCGGCGTGCCGGTCACGGGGGCCAGTTCGCCGGTCGGAATCAGTTTGGCAGTGACCGGGGTGTAATGGCTGGCGTGCAGCGTCGCAACTTGCTTGAGGATGTCGCCATTGCCGGCGCCGGCCAGGTTGAAGTAGCTGTGGTTGGTCAGGTTGAGCACGGTCGGTTTGTCGGTGCTGGCCTTGTAGTCGATGCGCAGCTCGTTGTTGTCGGTGAGGCGATAGGTGACCTCTGTAGTGAGGTTGCCGGGGAAACCCATTTCACCGTCCGCCGACAGATAACTCAGGGTCACACCGACCGAGTCTGCGTCCTTGGTTTCCTGCGCTTTCCAGACTTTCTTGTCAAAACCCTGCGTGCCGCCGTGCAAGGCATTCGACTTGTCGTTCTGCGGCACTTGATAGCGTTTTCCGTCGAGTTCGAACGCGCCGTCCGCCAGACGATTGCCGAAGCGGCCGATGGTTGCGCCGAAGTACGCGGTGCCTTTCTGATAGCCCTGCACATCGTCGAAGCCGAGCACGATGTCGTCGAGCTTGCCGTTTTTGTCCGGCACCAATAGCGATTGCAGGGTGCCGCCGTAGGTGATGACCGTCGCTTGCATACCGTGGCTGTTGCGCAGGATGTATTGCTCGACGGGCGTGCCGTCGTTGGTTTTGCCGAAGGCTTTGTGTTCGCTGGTCAGGCCAGCGGCTTGAGCGGAGAGGGTGGCGATCATCAGAGACAGTCCGAGGCCGGAGAGCAGGTGTCGGGATTGAAGCATGGTTGACCTTCCTTTTTGTTATTGTTTTAAAAATCGGTTAATAGTCATGCTAATTAATGTGTGATTGAAAATTTATAGCGGATTAAGCGCTAACTGCAAATATAAAGTCGGACTAATTCGTTATTCCCGTCATGGCCGAAGGTCGGAAAACGCTGCGGTCACTGCACTTTTTCGCAATCAACGGCTCTATCCATGGCCAAGGTTGCGGTGACTCCCGTCGCACAGGAACGTGTTCGTCAAACAACTACATGCCGAGAGTTTTCCACCAGATCGCTGCATCCATTCACCGCCCGTGTTTGCTGCTGGCGTGTCTGTCGACGTTGTTGCTCAGTGGCTGCAGCCACCAGCAAGGCAATAATTTTTTCAACCAGATGCGCGAGGGCCGGCCGCAGGAATTCCTGCAGACCAGCGTCGACCGCATGGCCACCCTGGCCATGCGCGATAATCTCGACAGCCTCTATCGGCTGATGGGCAAACTGTACTTGCGCAATCCAGACGAGCTGCGCAAGTCGGGGTTCCTCAACGTCAACACAGCGGTCAAACAGGTGCGCCTGGCCATCGAGCAGCAGCAACCCTTGCCGCAATTGGGTGGCAAAAAAGATCTGGCGGCGCTGAGCTACGCCATGAGCCCGGAGTTTCTCGGCGACCGTGTTGGCGCGTTCATCTACGCGATCGGCAGCATGCTGGTGACCGCCCACGGCAATCGCACCGAGTTCTACATGACCGATGCCATCGACCCGACCTTCGTCAACAACGCCGCGCGCAACATCGAAAAAGCCACGTGGATTCTCGCGCAGCGGCAGAACAAGGAAGGCCAGCCGCTGCTGTTCTCCAATGAAATCTCGGAGAAGGGCAGCAACCTGAGTTTCGCCACCGAATTCGGCAAAGTCGTCGCGCGGCTGGATTTGTTGACGCAAATGCTCGACGAGCGCTATCGAAGAATTGGCCTGAATTACGCACAAAGTCTGCTGTTTTTGAATTTTTTACCGGTGCAGTGAGCCAGCTCAGGTAGAGTGGCCGACGGCGAGCTTTGTATACAATTCGCCGTCATATTGACTCAAAGGGAGCTGCACCCGTCATGACCGACCCCGCAAGCGCCGATTTCGCCAGCCTCGAGCGTGCCACCCGCACAGACAAATTGCCCTACGCCGCGTTGCTGGCGTTCGCCATGACCGGCTTCATCGCGATCCTTACCGAGACTCTGCCAGCCGGACTGTTGCCACAGATCAGCGCCGGGCTGAATGTCAGCGAAGTGCTGGCCGGGCAATTGGTGACGCTGTATGCGCTGGGCTCGATTGTCGCGGCGATTCCGCTGACCGTCGCCACGCGTGGCTGGGGACGCAAGCGTGTACTGCTGATGACGGTGGGCGGGTTTCTGCTGTTCAACACTGTCACCACATTCTCCACCCATTACGGGCTGACGCTGGCCTCGCGGTTCCTCGCCGGGATGGCGGCGGGGCTGTCGTGGGGGATCATGGCCGGATATGCGCGGGGCATCGTGCCGGTGCATCTGCAAGGCCGGGCGCTGGCGATTGCCATGCTCGGCACGCCGGTGGCGCTGTCGCTGGGCACGCCGGCTGGCACCTGGCTGGGTCATCTGATCGGCTGGCGCGCCTCATTCGGCATCATGTCGGCGCTGGCGCTGGTGCTCGCCGCGTGGATTGTCGTCGCCGTGCCGGATCGCCCCGGCCAGGCCAGCAGCGACCGCCTGCCGCTGCTGCATGCGTTGCGCATGCCCGGCGTGCGCCCGGTGTTGTTCGTGGTGCTGACGTGGATGCTCGGCCACAACATTCTCTACACCTATATCTCGCCGTTCCTGATGCAGGCCGGGCTGGCGGAGCGCGTCGATCTGGTGCTGCTGGTGTTCGGTCTGTGCTCGCTGGTGGGGATCTGGATCATCGGCATGCTGGTGGATCGCTGGTTGCGCTGGCTGACGCTGATCAGCCTCGCGGTGTTCGCGGTAACCGCGCTGGTGCTGGCGCTGGCCACGACTTCGCCATGGCTGATCTATCTGTGCATGGCGGTCTGGGGCTTGTCGTTCGGCGGCTCGGCCACGCTGTTACTGACCGCAGCGGCAGACTCGGCGGGTGAGCATGTCGACGTGGTGCAGGCAATGCTTACCACTTCGTGGAACGTGGCAATTGCCGGCGGCGGATTGTTCGGCGGGTTGCTGCTGGATCGGGCCGGGGCGATGTCGTTTCCGTGGGCGCTGCTGATCTTGTCGTTGATTGCGCTGGCGACGGTGTGGCTCAACAGCAATCACAGTTTCAAGCCGGGACGACGCCAGGATTGAATCGACGCCCCCTTGTAGGAGCTGCCGAAGGCTGCGATCTTTTGACGTTGCTTTTCCAAGTCCCCCAGCTCAAAAGATCGCAACCTGCGACAGCTCCTACAATGGAATAACGATAGATCGGATCGATATAGGTAGTTATAAGAAAAATCGCTATGCTGCGGGCCAGTTTTTCCTGTCGTTTTTCTGGACGTCTTAATGGAATTGGCAAATTTCGGCCTGGTGATTGCCGGGCTGGTGGTGGGTTTTATTGTCGGCATGACCGGTGTCGGCGGCGGTTCGTTGATGACGCCGATCCTGCTGTGGTTCGGCATCAATCCGGCCACGGCGGTAGGCACAGACCTTTTGTACGCCGCCATCACCAAATCCAGCGGCGTGCTGGTGCACCGTAAAAACAACAACATCGACTGGGCAATTACCGGTTGGCTGACCCTCGGCAGCGTGCCGGCGGTGGCGATGACCTTGTGGTTCCTCAGCACCCTGCACACCGCGCCGGACGCGATGAACGCCATCATCAAACAAGCGCTGGGCTTCGTGCTATTCGCCACGGCGCTGGCGATTTTCTTCAAGAAACGCCTGCTGGATTTCGCCCACAAACGTGCCGGCGGCAACTACAACCCCAGCGGTCCGCGCCTGAATGCGATGACCGTGCTCACCGGTCTGATCCTCGGCACCATAGTCGCCCTGACCTCCATCGGCGCTGGCGCCCTTGGCACTGTCGCACTGTTCATCCTCTATCCGCTGCTGCCAACCCGCCGACTGGTCGGCACCGAAATCGCCCACGCCGTACCGCTGACCCTGGTCGCCGGCCTCGGCCACGCGAGCATGGGCAACATGGATTGGGGCGTGCTGGGTTTCCTGCTGATCGGCTCGCTGCCGGGGATCTGGCTCGGCAGCCACCTGACCGGACGCATCTCCGATGAGGTGCTGCGTCCGTGCCTGGCGACGATGCTGGTGTTGATTGGTTATAAGTTGGCGTTCTGAGTGAGCGCCATTTTCATCACCGTCACCGGCAATCCTTCGTAGTCCATTTCTTCGACCACCTCCCAACCCAGCCGCGCGTACAGCGACTGCGCCGCGTCGGTGTACAGGTACAACTGCGGCACACCCAATGCGGCGGCTTCTGCGACGACGCGCTTGACCAGTTGCGAGGCGATGCCGCGACCACGCTGCTCGGCCTTCACATAAACCCCGGCCAGCCATGGCGTCAGTTCGCGGCGGGTTTCCATGTCGCTGTCGATCAGCAGCGCGCCACCTAGCAACTTGCCGTCCTCCAATGCCACCACCACGCTCGGGATCGCGCGTTTGCCGCAGGCGGCACGCATGCGCTCGGTTCGCGCCTCTAACGTGTCTTCAGGGCTGTACTCGCCCCACTCCTTGAAGTTGAGCTCGGCCAGTTCTTCGATATGTTCCGGGTGATCGCACAGGTAGTCGATGTGCATGCTGCGTGAACTCCATTTCGTGGGCTGAGTGCCCACCCTAATCCGCTCAACCCCGGTTGCGCAATGTCGGCCCTGACCTAAGCTTTGGGCAAGGCGAAGCACATTTGCGGGCAACCGCAGGAACAATCGCCGCGATGCGCAATCATTAGAGCGTGGATATCAAAAGGAGATGCGCATGCTCATCAGGTCACTGACCCTGACACTCTTGCTGGCGATTGCCGGCCCCTCGTTCGCTGGCGACAACGATTCACCGCTGGACGTCGACAAAGGCAACTACCGCCCTTTGATCGTGATCGCCAACAGTACGGTGGACCCGGTCTGGGTCGGCCTGAAAAAGTCGCTGGAGGACCCGGCCAACAAGCAAGGCATCGCCGACCGCAAGCTCAAGGTCTACACCATCCTGAGCATGTCCGGTCAGCTCGACGGCAAGGACCTGGGCCAGCAAGACACCATGGCGCTGCTGCGTTCGCTGAAACTCGGCGCCGGGGCTTATCCGAAAATCTTCCTGGTGGGCAAGGACGGCGAGACCAAACTGGCAGCTTCGGGCGATGAAGCCAAGTCGGTGGATCTGAAGAAAATCTTCGACACGATCGATGCCATGCCGATGGCTGAAAAAGAAGCTGCGGCAGCGGTTGTGACTCCGCCGGCAGCCACTGAACCGGCGCCGGCCAAAGGTGCGAAGGGCAGCAAGCCGGTGAAGCCGGCCAAACCGAGCAAGCCACCGGAAATGCCGGATGATTGATTGGCGGCTGCGGGGCTGAGTTGAAAAAAATGGCGAACGGTTTTAAGCGTTCGCCATTTTTTATTGCCCGATTACTTGGTCAGCTCAGCCAAAATCCCATGCGCAATCTTCACCCGTTCAGCATTCGGGTAATTCTTGTTCGCCAGAATCACGATGCCGACCTTCTTCGCCGGCACGAACGCAACATAAGCACCGAAGCCACCGGTCGAGCCCGTCTTGTTCAGCAACATATCCGTCGATGCAGGCTGCGGCGGATTAAGCCATTTGACCTTGTGCGCTTCCATGACCATTGCCGTGGAGTTGCCGGCCAGCAGGCGCTCGAGGCTGATCGGGTAGCTGTAGCGTTCCCAGCCCAGGCCCTGGGTCATGTCGCCGACGCTGTAGTAGCCGGTGTGGGTGAGGGCGATGGCTTTTTGCAGGGGAGCTTCGAGTGGCGCGGAGTTCAGGTTGGCGTTGACAAATTTGAGCAGATCTGCGGCGCTGGTTTTCACGCCGTAGGCTTCCGCATCCAGTGCGCCGGGGCTGACGCGCACCGCTTGGTTGTTCTTGTCATAGCCTTGGGCGTACAGCTTCTCCTCAGACGCGGGGACCGAAAGGAAGGTGTGCTTGAGTCCGAATTTCGGTAGCAGGGTTTCGGTCATGGCCTGATCGAACGGCTGGCCGAGGCTTTTTGCTGCCAGATAGCCGAACAGTCCAATACTCGGGTTGGAATATTGGCGATGGCTGCCGGCCGGATAAGTCGGTTTCCACTGTTGGAAATAGCCGAGCATCTTGTCGGAAGAATCTGCAGCATCCGGGAATTGCAGCGGCAGTCCGCCGGCACTGTAGGTGCCCAGTTGCAGCACGCTGATGTTGTCGAACGCACTGCCGCGCAGCTCCGGCCAGACCGTGCCGGCCTTGGCGGAAAAATCCAGTTTGCCGCTGGCCTGTGCGTAGCCGCCGAGGGTGGCGGTGTAGGTTTTGCTCACCGAGCCCACTTCAAACAGGGTGTTCTCGCTGACAGTCTGACCGCTGCTTTGATCGGCGACGCCGTAGTTAAAGTAATGCGGCTGGCCATCGACGGTGATCGCCACGGCGAGGCCGGGAATGTTCTGCTGCTGCATGACAGGGGTGACGGCAGCCTTGACCAGCGCTTGCAACTGAGTGTCGGATAACTGCGCGGCCATGCACGCGCTGGCGCCGAGGAATAGTCCAAATGCGCTGTAGGACGTGACTCTGGTCAGATTAATTGGAAACATAAATGAACCACTCTCCATGAGTGCTGATTGTCTTATCCCGCTAGACTGCGGGCAATTACGCCACTGGCCTGCTGAGCAGCGCCGCCAATCTAGGCAGTTCGGCGCCTGCCGGCAAACGATGAAATCTCGCACGAGCCATTAGAAAAATTTGGGACTGGGCATGATCCGACCACAATTACCCCTCAATGCGTTGCGCGCCTTCGAAGCGTCTGCCCGACATCTAAGCTTCACCCGCGCCGCCGTGGAATTGTGCGTGACGCAGGCAGCCGTCAGCCATCAGGTGAAAAGCCTAGAAGCGCAGCTCAATGTCACCCTGTTCAAACGCCTGCCCCGTGGGCTGATGCTGACCAGTGAAGGCGAAACCCTACTGCCGGTGCTCACCACTTCGTTCGATCATATCGCCCAGATGCTCGAGCGTCTGGCGGGCGGGCAATATCGCGACACGTTGACGGTCGGCGCAGTGGGGACGTTCGCGGTTGGCTGGCTGCTGCCGAGGCTGGCGGACTTTCAGGCGAAACATCCGCTCATAGATTTACGGCTGTCGACTAACAACAACCGGGTGGATGTGGCGGCTGAGGGCCTGGATTACGCGATTCGTTTTGGCGCCGGGGCGTGGCACGGCATTGAGGCGACCCGCGTGCTCGATGCGCCGTTGTCGGTGTTGTGCGTCCCGGAAATTGCCCGACAGTTGCACGCGCCGGGAGATCTCCTGCAGCAGCGCCTGCTGCGTTCATATCGCACCGATGAATGGCCGGAATGGTTTCACGCTGCAGGACTGGCGACCCATGCCGCACCGCCGCAGAGCATCGTCTTCGATTCGTCATTGGCGATGATGGAAGCGGCGTTGCAGGGCAGTGGAGTGGCGTTGGCCCCGCCGCTGATGTTTGCCCGGCAACTGGCGGCGGATTTGATTCGCCAGCCGTTTGCGATCGAGATCACCACGGGCAGTTACTGGCTGACGCGGCTGCAATCGCGGCCAGAGTCGGCCGCGATGACAGCCTTTAAACATTGGTTGCTGCAAGCCTCGGATTAACATTGAAACCTGTGTGGCCAGCCTGCTGGTGATGGCTATCTCTGAGGCGCTGATGCTGTTGCGGATGTACTCAAAACCTGTGGGAGCTGGCTTGCCAGCGATGGCGTCGGGGCAGGCGATGGTTTTTTTGTGGTGTACATATCCGTTGCTGCGGTAACGGCCGCTTAGGGTTCCGCCCTGACGGCGGGTCACCTTTTCCAAACGCCGAAAAGGTAACCCAAAAGGCTTTTCCCTGACGTTCGGCCCTCGCTTAGGCTCGGGTTCCTTCGCTCCGGGATTGTTCCGGTGGCATCGCCTCCGGTTTGCTGCGCTGCACCTCCTCTCGATGTGTTTGGCTGCGCCAAACGTCGCTTCGCTCCCACCCCGGATCAATCCCTCCACTCAGCCTGCCGACGGGCGCTTGAGATCAAGAGCTTTACTCGAGCTAACGCTCATTGTGTTGAGTGGGGCGGCTTTGCCGCGGGGGCTGGACGCAATTTCTATTGTGGGCGCCAGCCTGCTGGCGATGAGGCCGGCACAGTCATGACCGGACGTCATCGCGGGCAAGCCCGGCTCTCACAGGTTTTGTGGTGTTTTCAGTACAGGGTCAGCGCACCAGACACGGCCGCTTGTTATCGAATTTCCATCCCGGAATCAGAAACTGCATCGCCACGCTGTCATCGCGCGCGCCGAGTCCCATGCCTTTATACAGTTCGTGCGCCTTGGCCAGCTGATCCATGTCCAGCTCCACGCCCAGCCCCGGTTTCTGCGGCACTTGCACGCAACCGTCGACGATTTGCAGCGGCGCTTTGGTCAGGCGCTGGCCGTCCTGCCAGATCCAGTGGGTGTCGATGGCGGTGATGTCGCCCGGCGCAGCGGCGGCGACGTGGGTGAACATCGCCAGCGAAATGTCGAAGTGATTGTTCGAGTGCGAGCCCCAGGTCAGGCCCCATTCGTGGCACATTTGCGCCACGCGCACCGAACCCTGCATGGTCCAGAAGTGCGGGTCGGCCAGCGGGATGTCGACCGATTGCAACTGAATCGCGTGGCCCATCTCGCGCCAGTCGGTGGCAATCATGTTGGTCGCGGTTTTCAGCCCGGTGGCGCGGCGGAATTCGGCCATCACTTCACGGCCCGAATAACCGTTTTCCGCGCCGCACGGATCTTCGGCGTAAGCCAGCACTTGATGCTGATCGCGGCACAGACGGATGGCTTCCTTGAGTGACCACGCGCCGTTCGGATCGAGGGTGATGCGCGCATCGGGGAAGCGTTCGGCCAGTGCGGTCACTGCTTCGATTTCCGCATCGCCGTTGAGTACGCCGCCCTTGAGTTTGAAATCCTTGAAGCCGTAGCGCTGATGCGCCGCTTCTGCGAGGCGCACCACGGCCTCGGCGGTCATGGCTTTTTCGTGACGTACGCGGAACCAGTCGTTGTCGGCATCCGGCTCGCTGCGGTAAGCGAGGTCGGTTTCGCGCTGATCACCGACATAAAACAGATAGCCGAGCATCTTCACTTGATCACGCTGCTGACCTTCGCCAAGCAGTGCGGCCACCGGTACGTCGAGGTGCTGGCCGAGCAGGTCGAGCAGGGCGGCTTCCAGGCCGGTCACGGCGTGAATGGTGATGCGCAGGTCGAAGGTCTGCAATCCGCGACCACCCGCGTCACGGTCGGCGAAGGTCTGACGCACTTGATTGAGGATCTTCTGATAAGTGCCGATCGGGCTGCCGATCACCAGGCTGCGCGCGTCTTCCAGGGTCTGGCGGATCCGTTCGCCGCCCGGCACTTCACCGACGCCGGTGTGGCCCGCGTTGTCTTTGAGAATGACAATGTTGCGAGTGAAGAACGGCCCGTGGGCGCCGCTCAGGTTGAGCAGCATGCCGTCGTGGCCGGCCACCGGGATCACTTGCATATCGGTGATGGTCGGGGCTTTGGCGATGTCGTGTGCGGTCATTTTTGTTTTCCTTATAAATGCAGAATTCACGCGTGCTTCGGCGTGGAAATTTGTGCGCCGGCATCAGCTACGGATTTCGGTTGGGTGCGGGCGAAGAACACGATGATCGCTGCGATGATCGAAGTCGCGGCCAGGCCATACAGGCCGCCCTGGATCGAACCGGTGTGTTCTTCGAGCAGGCCGAACGTGGTCGGTGCGACGAAGCCGCCGAGATTGCCGACCGAGTTGATCAACGCGATCACCGCCGCCGCGATGCGCGCATCGAGATAAGCCTGGGGAATCGGCCAGAACAGCGACGACGCAGACTTGAAGCCGAGCGCGGCAAAGCAAATCGCGACGAATGCGAAGATCGGCCCGCCGGTGGTGGACATGAACATCCCCGCTGCGGCAATCAACAACGCCGTGGCAACCCAAGCCTGTTGGTGCTTCCACTTGGCCGAGAAAGTCGCGAAGGCGTACATGCCGATGATCGACAGCAACCACGGAATCGAGTTGAACAGACCGACCTGCAGGTCACTCATCTCGCCCATTTTCTTGATGATGCTCGGCAGCCAGAACGTCGCGGCGTAGATCGTCAACTGGATGAAGAAGTAGATCAGGCAGAACAGAATGATCTGTCGATCCTTGAGCAATTTGCCCAGCGACGGTTTGATCGGCGTTGCGGCTTCGCGGGCCAGTTGTTCGTCGTCGATGGCTTTGACCAGCGCGTCCTGTTCGGCGCGGCTCAGCCATTTGGCGTCGTGGGGTTTGGCGTCGAGCCAGAACCAGACGAACACGCACAACCCGACCGAGAACATCCCTTCAATGAAATACATCCACTGCCAGCCGTGCATGCCCAGGCCGTTGATTTGCAGCAGCAGGCCGGACAACGGGCCGGAGATCAGCGAGGCCACGGCCGAACCGCTGAGGAAAATCGCAATCGCCTTGCCGCGCTCGGCGCCCGGCAGCCAGCGGGTGAAGTAGTAAATCACCCCCGGAAAGAATCCGGCCTCGGCCACGCCGAGCAAAAATCGCAGGATATAGAAGTGGGTTTCGTTCTGAATGAACGCCATGCCAGCGGCGACCAGGCCCCAAGTGAACATGATGCGGGTCAGCCAGATTCGTGCGCCGACTTTTTGTAGAAGCATGTTCGACGGGACTTCGAACAGCGCGTAGCCGATGAAGAACAGACCGGCACCGAAGCCGTAAGCGGCGGCGCCGATGCCCAGATCGTGCTCCATGTGCGTGCGCACGAAGCCGATGTTCACCCGGTCAATGTAATTGACGATGAACATGATCACGAACAGCGGCAGGACGTGGCGTTTGACTTTGGAAATGGCTGAGGACAGCACCGAATCGGCGCCCTCATGCATCCCGGCGATGGATGTTTTCACTGGATTTTCTCCCACTCGTTATTTTTATGCGGGGTGTTGCTGGACGTTGCTTGTTGATAGACATCATACAACTAGATTTTTTTGTCCTACAAGTGCGGCAAGCAATCAAAATCATCTTTTAAAAAATTTTTTATGCCTTTTATTCAATGCGGTTTCCGTATTTATTGGGTTTATCGGCGTTTTTGGACCGGATTTTTCGATCTCATGAACCCAGTCTGGAGGCTGCTGCGTTTCCTAGGGATGAATTAATAACCAGATAGAATGAGTGTTGTCATACAAGTATGGCAGCGTTTATGGAAGATTTTGCTCAGGCCCTCATCAGCGCAGTGCTACGATCCACAAGCCCCGACACCGGAATCGACCATGCACGAAGACCTCGACGCTCCCACCCGCAAACGCTCGCACAACCTGGCCCACGATCTGGTGGAGAAACTCACGCAAAGCATCTTGCTCGGCCAGATGCTGCCCGGTGACAAGTTGCCGTCGGAGAACTCGATCGTTCAGGAATACGGGGTCAGCCGCACCGTGGTGCGCGAGGCGATTTCCAAGTTGCAGGCGTCCGGTCTGGTGGAAACGCGCCACGGCATCGGCACCTTTGTGATCGAGCGCGCGCCGGAGCAGGGCCTGCGCCTGAATGTCGACACCGCGCTGGGGGTGCGCAGCATTCTTGAATTGCGCATGGGGCTGGAAACACAGGCAGCGGCGCTGGCTGCGCAACGCCGTAGCGAGCAGCAACTGCTGCAGATGCGTCAGGCGCTCGACGACTATCAGCGCCTGCTGGCCAACAACGACAGTTGTGTCGAGGCTGACCGGCGCTTTCATCTATTGATCGCCGAGGCTACCGGTAACGTGTGCTTCACCGAAATCATGCAGCACTTGGGCAGCGCAATGATTCCTCGTACTCGGGTGAATGCTGCTGAACGCGGCGCGACCGATTTAAGCAAGCTCGGGCAACTGGCCAATCTGGAGCATGAGGCGATTCTCAATGCGATCAAGCGTCAGGACGCGGATGCGGCCCGTGCCGCGATGTGGCTGCACCTGACCAACAGCCGTGACCGGTTTTCTGCGCAGGGTTGATCACCGTTGGTCTGTTCGATAGCACGCTGTGCGCGGGGGCATTTCCAACGTGTACGACCCGGATGTTCCGGGCCTCCTTTTGTGAGGTGCATCATGGCTGACGACACGCTGTTTCAGGGTGGAACCGCTCCGACCGATCCAACCCGCGCAATGCCCCGCACGGACGAACCGAAACTGGCCGATCACGATGTGCCTCCGGGTATGAGCCCCGGCAACGACCCGTTGAACGATGATCGTCCAGAAGACTGGAAAGACCCGCCGGCTGACGACGATATGCCACCGGCGGATGCGCCTACGCCACTGTCGGATGATTAGCGCTGAGCTTGAAAGAGCATCCCCTCTCCCTTTGGGAGAGGGCCAGGGTGAGGGCCTTCTAGCAGGCGCCGATATCCCGCATCAGTAACCCGAACTCAAGATCGACCCCATCCGGCACCGGCAAATAAACCGTATGCCCATCTCCCGGCGCTACCTCGATCGCCTCACCTTCCACACTAAGCAACTGCTGCAGATCAAACTGAAAATTACCCTCCGGCGTCATAAGCTCCAAATGGTCGCCCAACGCAAAGCGATTCTTCACCTTGACCTCGGCCAAGCCATCGCGCCGCTCCCCGGTCAACTCGCCGACAAACTGCTGACGCTCCGACACCGAGCTGCCGTTCTGATAGTTCTGATATTCGTCATGCACATGCCGGCGCAGAAAACCCTCGGTGTATCCGCGTTGCGCCAACGATTCCAGATCCGTCATCAGGCTGCGATTAAATGCGCGTCCGGCCACTGCATCATCAATCGCCCGGCGATACACCTGCGTGGTGCGCGCGCAATAGAAATGCGATTTGGTGCGGCCCTCGATCTTCAATGAATGCACGCCCATCCGGGTCAGGCGCTCGACGTGCTGCACTGCGCGCAGGTCCTTGGCGTTCATGATGTAAGTGCCGTGTTCGTCTTCGAACGCTGGCATCGATTCGTCGGGGCGATTGGCTTCCTGCAACAGGAACACCTGCTCGGTCGGTGCGCCAATCCCGAGGGTCGGCTGTGGTTCGCAGGTCTGCACGATCTCGCCGAGCTGATTTTCAGTCGCCTCCTGCGCCGAATACTTCCAGCGGCAGGCATTGGTGCAACTGCCCTGATTGGCATCGCGCTTGTTCATGTAACCCGACAGCAAACAGCGTCCGGAGTAGGCCATGCACAACGCGCCATGCACGAACACTTCCAGCTCCATGCCCGGCACTTGTTCGCGAATTTCGCTGATTTCCTCGAGCGACAGTTCCCGCGACAGAATGATCCGGCTCAGGCCTTGCTGTTGCCAGAACTCGACGCTCGCCCAGTTCACCGTGTTGGCCTGCACCGAAAGGTGGATCGGCATCTGCGGGAAGTGCCGGCGCACCAGCATGATCAGGCCCGGGTCGGACATGATCAGCGCGTCCGGCGCCATCTCGATCACTGGCGCCAGATCCTTGAGGAAGGTTTTCAGCTTGGCGTTGTGCGGGGCGATGTTGACCACCACGTAGAAACGCTTGCCCTGAGTCTGGGCCTCCTGGATGCCGAGGGCGAGGTTGGCGTGATCGAATTCGTTGTTGCGCACGCGCAGGCTATAGCGCGGCTGGCCGGCGTAAACCGCATCGGCGCCGTAGGCGAAGGCGTAACGCATGTTTTTCAGGGTGCCGGCGGGGGCCAGCAGTTCCGGGGTGAAGGAGGGCGTCATGGCGGTATCAATCGCAAAAGCGCGGCAGGGTAGAGCAGTTGGGCCAAGGCTTTATTGATCTGCATCTATGCTCATTAAAGATTGATGGCACTTGGGCCGCCGCGGGCTGACTAAGTTGGGCGGGCGCGTGTGGCGCCTGACTGACATGGACTGGACATGAACCAAAAGAGTCTGCAATTCAAATCCCTCACCGTGCTGCTCGTGCTGGTGACGGTCGCCTTTATCTGGATCTTGCTGCCGTTCTACGGCGCGGTGTTCTGGGCGGTAATTCTGGGCATCGTGTTTGCGCCGATGCAGCGCAAATTGCAGTTCAAATTCGGCTGGCAGCGCAACCTGACGTCACTGTGCACCTTGAGCATATGTTTGGTGATCGCGATTTTGCCGGTGATCGTCATCAGCGTGCTGCTGGTGCAGGAAGGGGCCACGGTCTACAACAACATCGAAAGCGGCAAACTCGACATTGGCGCCTATCTGGTGCAGTTCAAGCACAGCCTGCCGCCGTACTTCCAGAACCTGCTTGATCGATTCGGCCTGGGTGAGCTGAACGGTTTGCGTGAGAAAATCGTCAAAAGCGCCATGCAGGGCAGTCAGGTGCTGGCGACTCAGGCGTTCAGTTTCGGCCAAGGCACGTTCGAGTTTGTGGTGAGTTTTTTCATCATGTTGTATCTGCTGTTTTTCTTCCTGCGCGACGGTCCCGAGCTGGCGCGCAAGATGCGCACGGCGGTGCCGCTGGAGGAAAACCACAAGCGTCGTTTACAGCTCAAGTTCAACCGCGTGGTGCGTGCCACGGTGAAAGGCAATTTGGTGGTGGCAATCACTCAGGGTGCGTTGGGCGGGGCGATATTCTGGTTTCTCGATATTCCCAGCGCATTGCTGTGGGCGGTGCTGATGGGGTTCCTGTCGCTGCTGCCAGCGGTGGGCGCGGGGATCGTCTGGGCGCCGGTGGCGGTGTATTTCCTGCTCAGCGGGATGATCTGGGAAGGCGTGGTACTGGGCTTGTTCGGGGTCTTCGTGATCGGTCTGGTGGACAACGTGCTGCGCCCGATTCTGGTGGGCAAGGACACGCGGATGCCGGATTACCTGATCCTGATCTCAACGCTGGGCGGTATGGCGGTGTTCGGTCTGAACGGCTTTGTGATCGGTCCGCTGATCGCTGCGCTGTTCATGTCGAGCTGGGCGCTGTTCGTCGAAACCAAGCCGAAAGTGCAGCTGCCTTCTTAGGCGTTGAACGGCTGATTGCCAATCTGCAGCGACAATGCCTGAGCATCGGGCAAAGAGGTGAGCGGGCCGCTGATTGGCTCGCCATCGCGCACCAGATACCAGCAGGCGAGCAATCCCAGCGCGCGGAGCGGGGCGGGAACGGCGCTGCCGATAACCGACATGATTTGAACCTGAGCCATGACAAGTACCTCCACTGAATCTGTGGGGCTACCTTAGGGATTTGCCAGCGGCGGGGACAATCAACGCTTTCGATAGTGGTCATTGATGCCGGTGAGGGCTGGGTCAATCCACCACTTGATCGAGCATGTGCACAATCTCGTGCTCATTGAGCAAACCCTTGCGCACGAGATTTTCCGCGAGCAGCGAAAGAAACTTTGCGCTGCGATGGCCTTCCAGATGCTTGAGTTCGGTCAATGTGTTGTACACCTTGCTCGAGGTGCACAAACCGACAATGCGGTGCGGGTTCTGTGTTGGCATTCCTGTCGTCCTTGTTGTTATCAATTTGTTGTATGCGGACGGACTCAGATTGCGGTTCCGTCATGACAAATGGATGACCGTTGTGTGAATGAATTCACGACTGTCGAGTCAATCATGCCGACTTTAGCCGGGGAAACTGTCCTGACAGCGACGTTCACGCGATTTTTTCAGACTCGGCCCGACGAACGGCGCACCTTGTTGGCGAAAAAAAGCCCCGCTATCAAAGCGAGGCTCAGTGTTGTTGTGATTACCAGCGCGGGCCGCCGTAGTAGTGACGTGGAGGGCCGTAGTAGCCGCGCGGTGGGCCGTAATACACCGGGGCCGGTTGGTAATAAACCGGTTGTTGCACATAAACCGGCGCCGGCTGGTAGTAGACCGGTGGTGGCGGTTGCTGCACATAGACCGGTTGCGGCTGAACGTAAACCGGCTGCTGCTGCACGTAGACCGGCCGGTCCTGATTGATCAGCGCCGAGCCGATGATGGCCGAGCCGACGATCGCACCAAACACTGCCGGGCCTTGCCAGCCATGACCTCCGGCTTCGGCCTGGCCTGTGACAGCAAATGCACCGATCAGCAGGGCGACAATGGAGAGTTTACGAATCATGATAATTCCTCGGTTCTTCGACCCGGGCGTCCGGCCTGCAACAGGCTTGCGTTCGCGCGGGGATACTTCTAAGACAGCAACATTTTGCAAAACAGCACGGCGGCTGGGTAAATTTTGTGTAAGGTCTGTAGCGGTTTCTTTACCGGTCTGCGGGTCAATATTGCGATGCCCGTTGCAGACCGTTCAATCATCTTCCAGAACCTGCTGGTCTGGCTAATCCCGTCCATCCGAAAGTGCATTCGAAGGAGTTTTTCATGCAGATGAATCCCAACAAAGACACCCAATTGTGTATGTCCCTTTCCGGGCGTCCGGGGAATTTCGGTCTGCGGTTTCACAATCATTTGTATGAGCAGTTGGGCCTGAACTTCTATTACAAAGCCTTCAGCAGTAAGGATCTGACCGGCGCAGTGAGCGGAATTCGTGCGTTGGGCATTCGTGGGTGCGGCGTGTCGATGCCGTTCAAGGAAGCCTGTATTGAACTGGTCGATGAGCTGGATGCATCCGCTGCGGCGATCCAGTCGATCAACACCATCGTCAACACCGACGGCCATCTCAAGGCCTACAACACCGATTACATCGCCATCGAGCAGTTGCTGACAAAACACGCAGTTCCGCAACAATCGACCTTCGTCTTGCGCGGCAGCGGCGGCATGGCCAAAGCGGTAGCCAGTGCGCTGCGCGATGGTGGTTACAAAAACGGTTTGATCGTTGCGCGTAATGAGCGCGCCGGCAGAGCACTCGCGGATTCGCTGGGCTATCGCTGGCAGGCTGAACTGGGCGAAGAACGCCCACAGATGCTGATCAACGTCACGCCGATCGGCATGAGTGGCGGGCCGGAGGCGGATCAACTGGCGTTTGACGCCGAAGTGATTGAGTCGGCGGAGACTGTTTTCGATGTGGTGGCGATCCCCTCGGAAACGCCGCTGATCATGCGTGGTCGCGCTGAAGGCAAACGCGTGATCACCGGGCTGGAAGTGATCGCCATTCAGGCACTGGAGCAGTTTGTGCTGTACACCGGCGTGCGTCCGACAGAAGAACAGTTTCAGGCCGCGGTGGCGTTTGCCCGTAGCTGATTATCCGTTTTTGTGTTGGTTTGGCGGGCCTCATCGCTAGCAGATCCACAGTGGGATTGGGTGCATTCAGCAGCAGGCTGGTTGGCTGTCACGCCGCCATCGCTGGCAAGCCAGCTCCCACAGGTTTTGGGGACATCCGCAATAGCATCAGCGCCTGAAAGATAGCCATCGCCAGCAGGCTGGCTCCCACAGTGGGAACCGGGTACATCCGCGAAGATTCACCCATGCGGCGAAGCCGCCCCACTCAACAGGATGAGCGTTAGCTCGGCTGCGGCTTTTGATCTCAAGCGCCTGGCAGGCTGAGTGGAGGGATTGATCCGGGGGTGGGAGCGAAGCGACCGTTTGGCGCAGCCAAACACATCGAGAGGAGGTGCAGCGCAGCAAACCGGAGGCGATGCCCCCGGATCGATCCCGGAGCGAAGGAACCCGAGCCACAGCGAGGGCCGAACGTC